>JBDSNK010000051.1:0-8182 GCA_039915385.1 Dokdonella sp. | reverse complement strand
TTTACGTAACCGAGCAAGGCGCGCGCTGGTTCACCGCACCGGCGGTTTCGATCGAAGCACCGTTTGGTTGAACATCGCGCATCGGCCGACGCATGCATTTTCATGTGCGAAGTCGCATGGTCGGTCCCGGCGTAAGCGATGTGACGCAATGAATTCCCTTCGCTGCACGTAGGACGTGACATGGTCGTGGTTATCCTGTTGGCCTCGCTCGGCGCACTCGCCCTGGTCTTTCTCGGCGTACTGATCGCCGTCGCATTGCAGCGGCGGCAGTTGCGGCCCAACACAGAAGCGATCGCCTTGGGCGCAGTCACCAATTTCTTCGACACTCTCGGCATCGGTTCATTCGCACCGACGACGGCGTGGCTGAAACTACGCAGCCTGGTGCCGGACAGCTTCCTGCCCGCAACCTTGAACAGCGGCCACGCACTGCCGACCGTCGTACAGGCGCTGATCTTCATCCACCTGGTGCGTGTCGATCCCGTTCTGCTCGCGGCGTGCATCGCCGCATCCGTCGCCGGCGCGACGCTTGGAGCGCCGCTGGTCGTGCGATTGCCGGTACGCACCGTGCAGGGCATTGTTGGCGTGGCCATGTTGATCGCCTGCGTGCTGTATACGCTTGCCAACCTCGGCATGCTGCCCGCTGGCGGCGACGCACTGGTGCTGCCTGCTCCACTGCTGGCTATCGCGATCGCCGCGCATTTCGTGCTCGGCGCATTGATGAGTTTCGGCATCGGCCTGTACGCGCCGTCCCTGATCCTGCTCAGCCTGATGGGCCTCAGTCCTGCGGCTGCATTTCCGGTGATGATGGGCGCGTGCGCGTTTCTGATGCCGGTCAGCGGAATGCGTTTTGCGCGCGCCGATCGCATCGATCTGCGCGTCGTGCTGGGACTGGCCGTCGGCGGCGTGCCCGCCGTCTTGCTGGCCGCGTATGTCGTCAAGTCGCTGCCACTCGCGACACTGCGCTGGGGCGTCGTCGTTGTCGTACTCTATGCGGCAGCACTGCTGCTGCGCAGCGCGTTTGGATCGAGCAAGCCGGTTACCCGGATGCCGTGACAGCACCCGACCGGTGACGAATCAGATTCGACCACATCGGCAACGCTATAACGACGCCTGCGCGTCCGCGAAATCATGCGCGGAAAACCGGCTGCGATATTCGCTCGGGCTGACACCGAGAATTCGCTTGAACACGCGTCGCAGCGTCTGCTCGTCCACGTAACCGGTCGACGCCGCAATCGCCTTCAATGGCTGCGTGGTCTCCTCCAACGAGCGACACGCAGCCTCCAGCCGCATCGACTCGACGGCTTTCGCCGGCGTGCGGCCGAGTTTTTCCGCATACGCACGCGCGAACGTGCGCGGCGACATGTCGACTTCGGCAGCGAGGCGTTCAACGCTCAGGTTCTCGCACAGGTTGTCGGCAATCCATGCATGCAGATCACCGAAGCGGTCGCTGCCGCGAGATTGCGCCGAAAGCGAAACGCTGTACTGCGACTGCCCGCCGGAACGCTTGACGAACATCACCAACTGGCGCGCGGTTTCAATCGCAACCTTGTGACCGAAATCGCTTTCGATCAACGCAAGCGTGAGATCGATGCCCGCGGTCACGCCGGCCGAGGTCCATACCGGGCCATCCTGGATGAAGATGCGGTTCGCATCGACCGCAATCGATGGATGCAGTTGGCTGAAGCGCGACACCCAATCCCAGTGCGTCGCGATGCAACGCCCTTCCAGCAAACCGGCGGCGGCGAGCATGAACGCGCCGGTGCAGACCGAGCACACACGTCGCACACTCGGCGCACGCTGGGCAATCCACGACACCAGCGCCGACGGCGCAACGTACTCATTGCCGCCGCATCCACCGGGCACGATCAAGGTGTCAATGGCGATCCCATCGAGGGCCGACACCCCACCCGTCATCACCGACAAGCCCGAGTTGGTGACGACGAGACCTCCCTCCATCGAGGCGACGATCGTCTCGTACAAACCTGGCGCATCTGAAGTGTATGCGCGATTGGCAGTAACCAAAGCCTGCAAGGGACCGCTCAGGTCGAGCAGATTCATCTGCTCATACGCCAGCAGCACCACGCGCCGGGTCCTGGCTTGGGTCATCAACGCAGTGGCCTTCTTTTCGCTGCTTGCCGGAGCGCGTGATACATCACGATTGGTAGTGCTCATCGCCGACGCCTTTCGAAGCCTGGATATTCAAAATCGAGC
Organism: Dokdonella sp.; assembly: GCA_039915385.1. Taxonomy (GTDB): domain Bacteria; phylum Pseudomonadota; class Gammaproteobacteria; order Xanthomonadales; family Rhodanobacteraceae; genus Dokdonella_A. The sequence goes on along the minus strand of JBDSNK010000051.1, from coordinate 5,971 downwards.
GCAACGCCATACGCTGTCGATCGGCCATAACGTTCCGCGATTCCGACCAGCGCGCGATCAAGCGCCTGTGTCGACAGCATGTCACCGAAGTCAGGCAAGAGGATACCCGGGCGGCCCGATCGGGCAACAACAGGCTCTGGTAAGAACACGAGTCCATGCTTCGACGTCACCGAGGCCATTGATGCGGCCATTGCCGTGGCCTGGCTGCGACCCGTGCGTGACCACGCGTCAACGGTGAGTGCCAGTGCAATTTCATCGACACCCGTTGTCAACGGCACCCCTATCTGCTCGCGCGGATGCAGCCATGCGTTGGTGTAGGTGGTGCGAATGAAGGCCAACAGATTCGTGCCGAAGCGGGGTCTGAACACCTCACTGTCGTGCACCGAACTCCATTGCGGAACACCGACCTGCGCACCGACCGATGCGGCTGTCGCGTGACCCGCAATCGCGTCGAGCAAGGCGAGCGAAACCGGAATCGCGGCACTGATGCCGGCGCTCGACACGATCCTGTCGTCGGCGACATAGCGCACGTTGCGCTGCCAATGCGTCTCGGGATAGCGCGTCGCGCGCAGTTCCTCGGTATCCCAGTGCGCGGTGGCACGGCGACCCTTCATCAAGCCGGTATTCGCCACGACCAGCGCGCCATCGCAAATGCTGACCAGGGTTGCGCCCTTCGCCGCCTGCCCGCTGATCCAAGACAGCAAAGTTGGATCGCTGATCCGACGCACGGCCGGCACAATCACATAGTCCGCCCCATTGGGCACATCCAGGTCAAACTGCGCCGTTGTTGTCTGCGGCTTGATCTGCAGTGCCGGTCGCATCTTCAACGGTCCGGCATGGGTCGCAAGCGCGATCATGTCCGCGGCGCCCGATTGCGCCAGGATGCCGTAGGGCACGACGAAGTCAGTCAGCTCGGTCGTACTGCTCTCGCTGCCATTCTCGCCGACCACGGCAACCAGCGGTCGCTCCCTTCCGAAACGCGCGTGGTAGGGCGCGATCGTTTCTTCCTGCACCGGCGTGCCAGCCTGCGTCAGCAACGTTGAGACCACCTCGCTCGCCTGCGCGCGTGGAACACCGATCAGCAACAGCGCTGCCGTGATCAATCGCGCGATGGCCGTAAAAACAACCGTTCCAAACATTTTCGTCTCCACATCAATCAACGGGAGAGCGAATCCTCAGGCCTTTGCGGACTTGCGTAAATGACACAACACAGTCAATTCCTGCCAGGCCCCGGGCAGACCAACGTTGAAGCAGAGATCGATCTACGCGAGCTACCCTGCCTTCTCTCTCCCACCTCCGAGGAGAGGATGAAGAAGCGAGCCTAAGCCCTCCCCTTGAATGGGAGGGCTTCAATGCAGCCCTTTGATGCTCGTTCGAACCAATCACCGCAAGCTCACGGTCTGCTGCTTCCACGCAGCATCCTGCCAGCGATAGAACAGGCTCAGCGCGTTCGGCTTGTCGGCGTGCTTCTCCACCGCCAGTGTTTCGAGATTGAGCACCTCAAAACTCTGCACGAACTTGCCTCCGATTCTCGCCTCGCGCGCGGCGAGCAGTTTCTTTGCGCCCGGGACCCAGCCGGCGAACTCGACGTAGCCAACGTCTGGCGCATCGCCGGTCGGCGGCACGACGTCGATCGTCCAGCCGTTGCTGCCTTGATGGAAGACCCACAACTCGCGCCACGCATCCAGCGGTTGCACCGCGAGTGCGAGCGCACTGCCCTGCGCGTTCGCACGCGCAGACGCTGTCCACACGGTACCGTAGGTGCAGCGCTGCAACAGTGGCGTGGCTTCATTGTGCTTCTTGTCGACGAGCTTGATGCAGGTTTCGCCCGGCTGTCCTTTCGATGTCACCACCGCAAGTCCGGGGGGCGCTGGAAGTACCGGCTCGGCGGCCCAACGTGCAGCACCAACACGCACAGCGGCGTCGCTGTACGCACTTGCATCATCGTCGGACAGCTCCTGTTTGTTGACGCTGGCCAGTTCCTGCACCGCGAGCGACGCGGCTTCGTTCGCCGGTTCGCCGCGTCGCGTGCGCTCGAATGCAATGCTCGACCACACTGCCGCATTGCGCATGCGCAGACGGTTCTTCATGTACTCGGGAAGGTTCGTGCGCGGTGCGCGTTCGAGTACGTCGGCGCGCCAGGCATCGAGGCTCGAACGATCAATGGGCGTCAGATCCGGGTCGATACATTCCTGCCGCGTCAGCGCGAGTGCGGCACGTGCCCTCTGGTCGTCGCTTGCATTGAGCGCCATCACGCGACGGAAGGCTTCACCGTCGTAGCACAGCTGCATGCGACCATCGTGTTCGCGGCTGCGCACGTTGATGCCATAACCGGCGACTACTTCAAGGTGCGCCGCAATCACCGCGTCGTTCGCCTTGCTCCGGTTCGACGAAGCGCGGCGCGCAAGACGTTCGGCCATCGTGCCGAGCGCATCGAAAGCCTCGGCGCCGATGTCCTTCGCCGGCGCCGCCTTCAGATACGCTGCCACGTAGCCGATGCCGAGCGCTTCCGCGCCCGGCGTATCGCGCAGGAAGCGCACGACCGCGAGCAGTTGCGGCGCGTCCTCCGCTTCCAGCGGGAGCGCGCGCACCTGCGTGGCGCGCACATAGCCGGCGCGTTCATGCCGGTGATCGTAGACCTGCAGATAGTCCATGCGCCTGCCGCGAATTTCCAGACTATCACCCTGCCAGAGCACGACCTGTTGCTGCGCGGAGTCGCGTGGCGCCGCACGCAGCGGCGCCTGGTCGATGGTGACAATCGCTGTGCCCGGGATGATTGCCGGCGGCGGCGCCGTGTCGGCATCGGCATTGGTCGCGGGGGTGACACACAACAGCGCAAGAAGGAGTGCAAATTTCATGGCGATCACTCCCCTGCCGTACTGGTCTGTTGCGCGACATGCTGGCCCTGCGCGCCGCCACCAATCAGGCCCGAACCAATGAACCCGCCATCCGCAGGCGGCGCCGCGATGATCACCGAGATCTTGTCCGACAACTTGTCGGCCAGCGTCTTCTGGATCAGCAAGGGATGCTTGGTGATCAGCTCGCCGTCGCGTTCGAGCTGGTTGCTCGCGACCTTGCCGATCTCTTCGTTGCGATACGCATCCGCGTCAGCCAGCTTGCGGCGCGAGTCGGCTTCACCCGACGCTTCTATGCGACGCGCTTCCGCCATGCCTTCGGCCGTGCGGATGCGCGAGGCCTTGTCGGCATCCGCTTCAAGTTGGCGCTGCTCGATCTGCTTCTGCTTGAACGGGATCACATGCTTCATCGCTTCTTCCTGCGCCTTCGCCGCGATGATCTGCTCATTGGCTGCGGCCTCGGCCGCCTTCTCGCGCGTCGCCTTCGCCGCGTCGCCTTCGAGTTCGGATTGCTTGACCTGCTTTTCCTTGAGCTGCAGCGTGTACTTCATCTGCTCGGTTTCAAGTTCCACCGCGAGCAGCTTGTCCATGCCCGCGCGGTAGTCCGGCGGCAGATCGACATTGCCCATCATCACACCGCGCAACACGATGCCCTCGGCCGCCATCAGCGGCTTGAGTTCGGCTTCCAGCACATCCTGCAGTTCTTGTCGCTTGGTGGAGAAAATCTCGCGCACCGTGTAACGCGTGAGCACCTTGTAGATGACGCCCTGCACGAGCGGATCGACGACTTCGCCGCCGACATCGAGCGGCAACTTGCCCGCTACCGTCGCCAACTTGGTCGGATCGAGCGCATAGCGGATCGACAGTTCGACACCGAGCGAAAGACCCTCGGACGACTGGAACGGCGCTTCTCCATCCGCCTTGCTGCTGCGCGTCGGGGTGTAGGTCTGGTCCTGCAACGTGTAGCGACGCAGGTCGTGCACGCCCGGGATCATCAGCGCGAGACCTTCGCCCAGCTGGGTGGTCGAACCGGTCAACCGGTTCAGACGAACCCCAACCTCCTGCCGCCCGACCGATTCCACCGGCGGATGTTTGTATACCGCGTAGCCCGCGAACGCGGCCACGCCCAAGATGATGACTTTCGCGCTGAAAAGACGACGCGACGCTTCCTTCACAACCCGCAGACGGTCAGACACATTGCCCCCAAGGCATTGACTGGATCAAACGATGGGTCCACATGTGTGGACCCGGACTGCGCGACGACCCGGGTCGCTCGCGCAGGATCATTGGAACGCACGCGTGTGCTGCGCGAGTGCCGCAAACGCGGCGGCGTGGTGACGGGTTGTGGCGGGATGCGGGCAGGTTGGGTGGGCGACTCGGTAGTCGGGCGAGCTCGTGCGCACGTGCGCACACCAGGTCGTCATCACCGGGATGAGTCATCCGCAACCCGCTGTCAAACCTTGCAGCTTGCAATTGTGAAGATGGATAGTAAGTTCGGCGGCGATGCCCCGTCGTGCGGATGTTGCTGCGTGGGTTGCGCTCGCGACAGGGACTCGCGACACCTGCATCCGCGGTTGTCGTCCTTCATCAGGGGAGAGAGGACGCATGAAATCGACGTGGGATACCTGGTTGCCGGTCGCGCTTGCGACGACAACGGCCGTGTGTTCAATCGCCCTCATGGGCACGAATGCGAACATGGCTGCGGCGGCAACGCAGACGCCGACCTATCTGGGCACGTTCCCGCACTTCAATCCAACGCTGTCGACGGATCTTCCCGGCGACGTCGATGTCGCGATCAAGCAACGCCTCGAGAACCAGAAGAAGTTCGCCGAGGTGCAGCGCCTGTTCGACCTGTGGTCGTGGCAGGCTTTCGTCACGCTGAGCTGGCCGACCAACAACAAGGGCGAATTTGCGCCGCAGCTCAGCGACACCGCATTCGGCAATCCCGACTGGACGTTGTGGCACGAGAGCACCGACATCTTCCGCGAGGACGGCGGCGTGCCCGCGGTTTGCACCAAGCCGACGATCGCGAAGATGCTATCGCTTACGCGCGACACCAGCGCGCCCGTCGCACGCGACCTGAAAGCATTTCAGGTGCCTGCCGGATTCGACAAGCGTCGCGTGCGCCTGCTGGGCAACATCACCGCGGTTGGCGAACGCAGCCCGGCAACGCCCGCGCATGCGAAGACCGGCAACGATCTCAACGACATCCTGCAGGCATTCACTTCGCCGCTGATCGACCAGAACGGCAACTACGTTTTCTACGAAATCCTGCTCGACCCGAACGAGGTTTCCTACCTCTGCACGCACAAGCTCTACAACATCAATGGACAAGTCGCCTTCAGCGAAGGAGGCAAGGTCAGCGCGGACCTGCCACGCGGCGTCGACACGCAGAACGGTAGCGGCGCGTGGGAAACCAAGTTCGCGTGGCGCGTGCTGACCGCGAAGGACAAGGTCGAGCGCTTCGTCAATCTGCCCGCAATCGTGCCGGTCGTGAACGGCAAGTGCCCCGATCAGACCGCACCGGCGAGCGGACAGTGCAACGTCACCGTCGGCCTCGTCGGCATGCATATCGGACACAAGTCGACGACGTCGCCGCAATGGATCTGGTCGACGTTCGAGCAGGTCGACAATCTGTCGGTGAACAACGTCGATCATCCTGAACTGTCACCGTCGTTCTTTGATCCCAACTGCCCGATCTGCGTGCCGAACCAGCCACCCGCGCAACAAAACGGCACCTGGGCAACATCGCCGAAGACGCAGGCCGCGCGCGCGATTCCGATTCCCGCCGACAAGATCGCGCTCAACGAGCAGGCCGCGGCCGCGCTGCACAAGGCGAACTCAGTGCTCCAGTACTACCAACTCATCGACACGCAATGGCCGACCGATCCGACGGCCAAGCCGACGCCGGCGAGTGCCGGACTGCCGGGTGCGGTGGAGAACAAGCCCGGCGGCCATCCGACGCCGGTCTTCCTCACCAACATCACGATGGAAACGTATTTCCAGCATGGCGTACAGGCTGCGTGCAACGCGGAAGAACTGCCCGGCAACGTTGCGTGTCCGGCGGGCCAGTGGCTTGGGGGCAGCCAGAAGTCCGCACCGCTTGGCGACGAAAC
>JBDSNK010000004.1:0-30053 GCA_039915385.1 Dokdonella sp. | reverse complement strand
TCACGCCGTTCTACGCGATCGTGCGCATGATTCCGTTCAAGCTGCCGGGCGTGATAGCGATGTTCGGATCGATCGCGCTGCTGTTCTTCGTGCCGTGGCTGGATCGTGGCAAGGTGAAGTCGATTCGTTATCGTGGCCTCGGCTACAAGATTGCGCTCGGCTTGTTCGCGGCTTCGTTCGTGATGCTCGCCACCGTCGGCGCCGGCGTCACCTCGGAAGTGATTCCGGAGTGGTTCGGCGCGACCGTCGACGTCACCACGCTGGAAAACCTGTTCGGGCGTTTCTGGACGACCGTCTACTTCGGGTTCTTCCTGTTCCTGTGGGTCTACACGTACTTCGGTTTTGAAAAGACCAAGCCCGTGCCGGACCGGGTGACCATGCATGAGTAAGTCTACTCAGCCCCAATCGGTGAAGATCGCCATGCTGTTGAAACTCACTGCCCTGCTGGTCGCTGGTCTGATGACGATCGGCGTGGCCACCGCGTCGGAAGGCGAGGGCCTTGAGCCCGCCAACATCCGTCTCGACGATATCGCGGCGATGCGGCGTGGTGCGCGCCTGTTCTTCAACTACTGCTCGGGCTGTCATTCGCTGCAGTACATGCGCTACTCGCGCATTGCCGAGGATCTGCAGCTCGATCCGAAGGATGTTGAAAAGAACTTCGTGTTCACTGGCGACAAGATCGGCGACCACGCCATCAGCCACATGCCGGCCGAACAGGCAGCGGTGTGGTTCGGCAAGGCGCCGCCGGACCTGTCGCTGGAAGCGCGTTCGAAGGGATCGGACTGGATATACAACTACCTCAAGTCGTTCTACGTCGATCCATCGCGTCCGCTGGGCTGGAACAACACGGTGTTCCCGAACGTGTCGATGCCCAACCCGTTGTGGGAGCTGCAGGGGATGCAGGTCGCGCACATGAAGACCGCGGAAGCGGGTCGCGAGGCGGAAGTCGAAAAACTCGAGATCAAGACGCCGGGTCGACAGACTGTGGCGCAGTTCGACCGCACCGCCCGCGATCTAGCGGCATTCCTGCAATACGCGGGCGAGCCGGCTGCGCTGAAACGCGAGGCAATGGGCGTCTGGGTATTGCTCTACCTAGCCCTGTTCACCTTCATCGCCTACCTGCTCAAGCTCGAATTCTGGAAGGACGTGCACTGAAGTCCCGCAGGCTGGCGGCCGTCGGCGCCGCCAGCTGCCACTTCCCCCATCGAGCCGCTTGCGCCCGTAATTAACTTCAGGGCGCCAATCGACCTCCTTTCATCAACGCGCTGTGTGCTGCCTAGGCGCGCGATGGCCTCGCGTAGTACATTGCGGTGTCAGGGGCTTGCCCCGACCGGGATGGAGGGGGAATCCAGAATGGCCTTGAACCAGCGCTCGCGTACCGTCTTGACCTTGTATTCGGCGCGCGATTGTGTGCACTGCCATCGCGTCCGCATGGCGCTGGCCGCCAAGGGCGTGACTTACGACCATGTCCTGGTCGATCTGGACAACCCGCCCGAGGACCTGCTCGACCTCAACCCGTACAACTCGGTGCCGACCCTGGTAGATCGCGATCTGGTGCTGTATGACACTTCAGTGATCTGCGAATACCTCGACGAGCGCTACCCGCACCCACCCTTGATGCCGGTCGATCCGTTGTCGCGCGCGCGTCTGCGCCTTGCCATCGTCCGGGTGGAAAACGACTGGCTGACCCTCGTTGACGAGATTGAAGCGGGTGGAAAAGCCGCCGAAGTCGCACGCAAGGGGCTGCGTGATGACCTTGCCAAGAACGCATCCGCGTTCAAGGCATCCAAATTTTTCCTCAGTCCCGAAATCAGTCTTGCCGATTGCGCGCTGGCCCCTTTGGTCTGGCGTCTTGCCTCGCTCGGTGTGCAACTGCCGCGTGAGGCTCAGGCGATCATCGACTACGGCGAGCGCATCTTCCGCAGTCAAGGCTTCGCGCGCAGCCTCACGGCCGAGGAAAAAGGTCTGCACCCGCTATGACCGAAGCCCATGATAGGGGGCGTCGACTTCCCGAAATCGCTGCGGAAATCCTGTGTCCTCGAGTGCGATGACGTCCAACCGCCCGTATCTGCTGCGGGCTCTCTACGAATGGATCAGCGACAACGATCTGACCCCCCACTTGCTGGTCGATGCGACGGCGGACGGCGTACGCGTGCCGCCCGGCGCCGCCAAGGATGGTCGCGTCGTCCTCAACATCGCCTCACGCGCAGTGACCCAGTTCGAGATCGGCAACGACTGCGTGCGATTCCTCGCCCGATTTGGCGGCGTCAGTCAGTCGATCTATGTGCCGATGGCGGCTGTGCTCGCCGTCTATGCACAGGAAAACGGGCAAGGCATGATGTTTTCGGCGGACAATGCGCCGACCGATTCCCCGCCAGCCGCACCGCAGCCCGACGAGCCACCGAAACGCCCGCACTTGCGCGTGATCAAGTGAGTTCAGGCTGAACTCAATGCCTGCCGCCGGTGGATGGCAGCCAGTGCCCGATCCCGCGAGCCCATCCGATGAACCCGTCCCGCAAGTGGATGGCTGGCGCTAACGAGCGTGCTCCGTTGCGAGCATCCGCGCCACCTAAAGTTGGTCCTACTGCACCAGGCGCAAATGATTGGGCGCGCTTAGCGCTGCCGATGACTCTTCCTGCGCAGGCAGCGGCAGGCTCCATGCTTCAAGGCGATGGCCGCTGAGATCAAGGTGGCCGCGATGGCGGTCGCTGCCGTTGAGGCTGACTTCGAAACCATAGCGTCGCAGAAACGTTGGCAGGCCGTCGCGCACGCCAATACGCAGGCGCTTGAGCGAAACGGTCTGGTCCAGCCATTGCACGCCGGCTTCGCGGCATAGCTCACGCCCGGCATGGATGGCGCGTTCGCGTGCATTGAGCGCGTCCATCCATGCCCAGATAATGGCGCTGATGACGAGCAGGGAAATCCAGGTGGCGGTCATCGCTACAGTGTGGGGATGACCGGTGCGGCAGGCAAGCGGCCAGATGCCGTCGACCAGGAATATTGCATTCAGACTTGGCGCGTGCAGGCTCGAATGCCATCGAACAGGGCAACAAAGAGCAAAGTTGCGTTGTGCACCGTTGCAGTCTGGCACGGTTACAATCGGTCCAGGCCGGCGCGGTCGGCGCATCTTGGGGGTTCGATGAAACTGGTCTTTCCTGGCGGCGAACACGCACCGGTCGAATTGGCGGATGGCACCACGTCGATCGGCAGCAGCACTGAATGTGGAATCGTATTGTCTGCGCCCGGCATAGCTCCGCGCCATTGCGAAATGACAGTATCCGCGGGCGCCGTTGTCGCGCGTGCGCTCGACGCCTCACCCACCGTGCTCAACGGACGCCAGATTGTCGGTGAAACCGTCATCAACGAAGGTGATTTGCTCGTGTTCGGCCGCGTTGGTTGCTCGGTGAGCGCGAGCGAACGCAAACCAGCGCCGGCGGCACCGATGGCGAAAATGACGGCGGATGACGATGGCCGCACGCGCGTGCGTGCCGCGCTGCCGAGGTTCCTGTTGCGCGGTGTTTCGGGTGCGACCTTTGGCAAGACCTTCGCCGTGACGGACAATGCAGTGATCGGCCGACAGCCCGATTGTGATATCCCGGTGCCTGCCGAAGAGATTTCGCGCCATCATGTCCGTCTCAAGGTAACGCCTGACGGTGTGCATGTCGAAGACATGGGTTCCGCGAACGGCACCTACATCAACGGCAAGCGCGTCGAGAAAGGCCTCCTCAAAGCGGGCGAGGAGTTGCGTCTGGATACCGTGCGCTTCCTGCTTGTGACGCCCGGCATGGACGCGAAGCAGCAGTCGGCCGGCGCGCGCGTCGAGCCCGTGGCGACACCTGCGCCTGCGGCGACGGGCAGTTCATCGACTTTGTGGGTCGTGATCGGCGTGGTAGCGCTGGCGCTCGTCGCATTCGCGGTGCTGCACGCTCTTGGCAAGATTTGAGCGCAGGGATTTCCGAAAACGCGGAACAAGATCTGCCGTGATGGCATGCCCGCTCAGGCGGGCATGCATTGAAAACAGCAGGGTGGTCGGGCGGCTGCGCCGTTGCCGCGCGGATACCCACCGTCAACGGTTGCGAAGGCTACTTGGAGGAATGACCGATTTCCAAGGGGTTCTCGTACCTCGCATGACCAGGCTCAGGCGTCGACAAGCTCGATACGCATCGACAGGTCGATAGCGCGGACATGCTTGGTCAGCGCTCCGATCGAGATATAGTCGACGCCGGTCTCCGCGATCGCGCGCACGCGCTCCATTGCAACCGAGCCTGACACTTCCAACGGCACGCGACCGCCGACTTCGGCCACCGCCTTTGCCAGCTCGTGCAACTCAAATTCGTCAAGCATGATGCGATCGGCGCCGGCATCGAGCGCTTCGCGCAGTTCGGCGAAATTCTCGACCTCGGTTTCGACCAGCAAATCTGGATGCAGCGCCCGCGCCCGCTGGATTGCGGCGGCGATTGAACCTGCGGATACGACATGGTTTTCCTTGATCAGGATGGCGTCGTAGAGGCCGATGCGGTGATTGCTGCCGCCGCCGACACGCACCGCATACTTTTGCGCGAGGCGCAGGCCGGGCAGGGTCTTGCGCGTATCGAGGATCGTTGTTCGCGTGCCACGTGCGGCTTCGACATACGTCGAGGTCACGGTTGCCGTGCCGGACAGCGCCTGCAGGAAGTTGAGCGCGGACCGTTCCGCAGTCACGAGGCTACGCGCTCTCCCTTCGATGTGGCACAGCAAGGCGCCGGCCGCGACGCGCTCGCCATCGGCGGCGTACCATTCAATCCGGGTGGCGGGATCGAGTTGCAGAAAACATTCATCGAACCAGGGGCGCCCGCAGAGTACGGCGGCTTCGCGCGTGATCACGCGCGCGCGCGCGCGCGTGGCTGACGGCAGAAGATCCGCCGTGACATCGCCCGAGCCGATGTCTTCCTCAAGTGCGCGCCGAACGTCACCCGCGATCACTTCGTGCGATGGCGGAACCACGACAGAGGTTGTCACGTGCGACGTACTCGCTGCAGATTTCGGGACCCGCAGGATAGCAAGGTCGGCGTATTCGGCGAACTCAGGTTGCTGCGGGCGCCGGCGGCGGTGCGTTCGACGCTACGGCTGGTTGTGCGCCGTTTGCTGTTTCATCGCTGGCGTGCCGCAGACGTGCCACGATCGCGTCGAGCGCCCGGTCGAACAAAGGTACTTCTTCGAGCACGATGGCGCTGCCGCGTCGCATCTCGATTGCCAGCCCCGCCACGGTCTTGTCGCAGACTTTGAGTCCGCGTCGATTGACGAAGAGGTACTTGGCGCTGATCGGGCTGATCCAGGACAGTTTCGCGCGTTCGCGATTGTCGCTTTCGTCGACGAACTCGATCCAAGCGCCGACCTTGAGCTCGCGCACGGCGCGCACATGCTCGTCGTCCTCGGCAGGAATTTCGGACCTCACCTCGGATTGGCCATTGGCGGAACTGAGTACGACTTCTTCGACCGGACTATGGGTAACTGCCGGGGCGCTCTCCGTCGCGGCGGCCAGCTCTGTACCATTCGCGGACGCCGATGCTGCGTCAACCGGCGCCACGTTTTGTGCAATCACTTCCAGGGCGGTCTTCGTTTCGACTTTCTGACCGTCGAGCAATCGGCGGTAGAACTGCGACAGCTCCTGCATCAGCTGTTTCACATCGCTCTCGTGGTACGCAACGGTCGTCAGACCGTGGCGCAGCGCTTTTTCCAATTGCGGCAGCAATGCGCGCAGACGCGTGTTGTCGCTTTCATTGTTCTTTGGCTGTGCGCTCCAGACGAACTCGTCGGCAAAGCGCAAAGCATTGCGCCACTCGTCCGAGCCGTCTCCCTGACGCAGCAGGGTGAGGACCAGGTAGTTCGCCCACGGACGCGACAGCACCGTGTGCACGATGGGCGGCAAGTTGCGACCATCGATGCGCTTGAGAATCTCGCGCGCCGACGTGCGGCGAGCCTCCTGCAATTTCTCGCGACCGCGCGTTGCTTCTGCTGCGCGCTGCTCGGCGAGCTCGGCGCGCTTCTGGTGCTGGTCAACGAATTCGGTGAACGCGGTGAGTTCACGCTCGAATACGCCAACGTCGTCGTCAAAATCTCGCAGCACGGTTTCAACCGCTGCCTTGATGCGACCGAACACGCGCTGGTCGCGGTCGGAGTCCTCGGACCAGCTCTTGCCGGCTTCGGCGAGAACGTCGAGAAGACGCCGCGCGGGATGCGATTTCTGCGCGAAAAGGTGCTTGTCGAGGATGGCTACCTTGAGGTACGGAATCTGCAAGCGACCAAACAACGCCTGCATCTGCGCAGGCAGGTTGCGATCCTGCAGGATGTATTCGAACAGCATGCCGACGAGGTCGATCGTGTCCTCGTCCGCATTGGAGACGCGGCGTTCCTTGGCGTCATCGGAGAGCTTGCTGACCTGATCGAGCAGCTCGCGCTTGATCTGCTGCACGGCTTGCGCCGCGTCGGAAACGCTGTCCGCCTTTGCCTGCATCGCGATCGACTGGCTTTGCAGGATCGTCAGCGCACTCAACAGGTCGGTTGCGCTCAGACCCGGCAGCCCGAGTCCCGAACCACCACTGGCATCGGTTCCAGTCCCCGCATAACCATCGTTGGTGTGGCGATTGGCCAGCAGCGAGCGCACGGTGTGATAGATCTCGGCCTGCAGCGCATTCGCTGCCGGATCGTAGTAGCCGGCCATGCCCTGACCGGTTTGCGGCATGCCGATCCCAGCGCGCGGGTCGGCAGCGCCTGCAGGAGGCATCGGTCGGTTCCCGCTCTGCGCCATGTGGCGGACTTGCGGCAACACGCCGGCGCGGATCAATTCGACGTTGACTTCTTCGTAGACCGGGTCCAGACCTGCCATTACGTAGCGATCGAACAGCTTGTAGATGATCAGCTTGACCTGGACGTTGACGTCGAACTCGTGGATTGCGATACGGAATGCATTGCCGAGCACGGCCGGGCCGATCGGATTGTTCGCATCGTCGACCTTGGTGCCGCCGATCAGCACGGCCAGGCGTTGGTTGATCTGGTAGAGAGAGCGCTGCAACCGGTTCTCTGCTTTTGCGACCATGCTGGTGACGGCGAGCGACTCCTCCAGCTCGACATCGTCAACCAGGGACAAGCCGCCATTGCCCTGGGGGGCGACCTCAGGCTTGGCCGGCTTCAATTTGCCGTCGGCGAATTCGCCGAAGGCCTTGGTCGCGTGCTCCTGGAAGAGACGCTCGACCAGCTGGCGTTTCTTGCGCACTTCGCGCATGCCATCGAAGAACTCGGTCTGGATCGCATTGCTGCCAGCACGTTCGGCGAGGTCGAACAAGGCGTCGTCGACGTTCTCGAACAGGGTGCCGACAAGGCCATTGATGCGCTTGAGCGAAATGCCGCGCACCAGCTTGAGCAGATCGCCAAGGCGATCTTGGCCGCCGCCGATGGCTTGGCGCTGCTGCAGGTCGACGACGTTGGGGTCTTTGGCGGCGGTCATTCTTGATTCCGTGGTGCGCCTTCACACTCAGCTTGATGCCAAATGGGACGCCCGCCCATGATAAGGCGGCGCCGGTCGCAAAGTGTGATCGGCGTCACGCTGTGTTCCGGGTTGAGCTCACACATGCGGGAAATTCATCACTTGTGCAGTGGCGATCGCTTCGTCTGCGAGCATCACCGGAATATCGTCATCCAGGCGATAGATGTTGCGCGCGTCATGCGTGATCAGCCCACTCACGATTGCGGTCGTAACGGGCGCGCCATTTGCGCTCACGACGTCGCCGCCCAGGATCGCGCTGTTCAACGCGATGAGTTCGGCTTCGGCCAGCAATCGCAATGGCGATTTGGTAACCGGACAGCAGAGGATATCGAGCAGGCGTTTGTCCATGGAATGCGCAAGGATTGCCGGCTGGCGCGCGGCGGAATACGCGTACAATAGCGATTTAAGTGTGTGGCTGCCATGACGGAAAACGCGACCGGACAGCCGCTAGTCGGCGTCGTGATGGGATCCCAGTCGGACTGGGAAACAATGCGTCATGCGGTGGAAATGCTGGAACGGCTCGGCATCGGCTACGAGGCGCGCGTCGTCTCGGCGCATCGCACCCCCGACTTGTTATTCGACTACGCGCAAAACGCGGTTGCACGCGGTCTCGTCGCTATCATCGCGGGCGCCGGCGGCGCCGCCCATCTGCCCGGCATGCTCGCGGCGAAGACGCGCCTGCCGATACTTGGCGTGCCCGTGCAATCGCATGCACTGAACGGACTCGATTCGCTGCTGTCGATCGTGCAGATGCCTGCCGGCATTCCTGTCGCGACGCTCGCGATCGGCCGCGCCGGTGCGGTCAATGCGGCTCTGCTGGCCGCCGCCATGCTGGCGACGACAGATGCAGCCGTCGCGATGCGACTCGATGCGTTCCGCCGCGAACAGACCGAGACCGTGCTCGCCAAGCCCGACCCCGGCGCAAACGCATGAGCACGATCGGTATCCTGGGCGGGGGCCAGCTGGCGCGCATGCTCGCGCTCGCCGGTGCGCCGCTGGGTTTGCGTTTTCTCGTCGTCGACAGCGCCGAGGACGCCTGCGCTGGCCAGGTCGCGCCGTTGCTGCGCGCAGACTGGCGAGATTTTGCGGCGTTGGCTGATTTCGCGCGACGCATCGACGTGGCGACGTTCGATTTCGAGAATGTGCCGGCCGACACGGCACACTGGCTGACGCAGCACACCAAGGTCTTTCCGAATCCACACGCGCTCGCACTGTCGCAGGACCGGCTTGCGGAGAAAAATCTATTCCGTGAAATCGGTCTGGATACACCCGCGTTTGCCGTGGTGGACAGCGCCGCCGACCTCGCCCAGGCGATCGAGCGGATCGGCGCCCCGGCCATTCTGAAAACGCGTCGCCTCGGCTATGACGGCAAAGGCCAGTACCGCCTGAAGTCGCCAGCCGACGTGGATGCAGCGTGGGCTGCGCTCGGTGGCGCGCCGTCGATCCTCGAAGCCTTCGTACCATTCGAGCGCGAGCTGTCGGTGATCGGTGTTCGATCGCGCGACGGCGAATTCCGCACCTATCCGCTGACGCAGAACTGGCATGTCGACGGCATCCTTTCCGCCAGCCTCGCGCCGGCGCCGGACAGCGACGCACTTGCACCGATCGCATTCGCGCACGCGCGGCGCATCGCCGAACGACTCGACTATGTCGGGACGTTTGCGCTGGAATTGTTCGTGCGCGATGGTGCGCTGCTAGGCAACGAGATGGCACCTCGCGTGCACAACTCAGGCCACTGGACGATAGAAGGCGCACCGTCGAGTCAGTTCGAAAATCATGTGCGAGCGGTGATCGGCCTGCCGCTGGGTGACACGCGTGCGCTCGGCATCAATGTGATGCTGAATTGGGTCGGTGAGCTGCCAGCGGCAAACCCGGTTTTTGCTGAAGCGCGTGCGCACTGGCACGACTACGGCAAGGAATCACGCGCCGGCCGCAAAGTCGGCCATGCGACGGTGTGTGCAGAGAACGCTTCGGCCCTTCGCGAGACCCTGATGCGGATCGGACACGCCTTGGGTCGCGAGGCGCAAATCGAGCCGGTGCTCGCAGCGCTGGAGTAGGCCGGACGCGTTGCACGCAATCAGCCGTCTCTCGCGAAATTTGCCGGCCACACTGCGTGCGTCCGGCTTGCGTCAGAAATGCCGCTGCCAAACCCCTTTTTGAAGGGGAGGGCTTTGCGCCATCAAGCCATCTGGCTTGCGGCGAATTCCCAGTTCACGAGGTTCCAGAACGCTTCGAGGTACTTCGGGCGAGCGTTGCGGTAGTCGATGTAGTACGCGTGTTCCCATACATCGCAGGTCAGCAGCGGTTTGTCTGCGCCGGTGATTGGCGTGCCCGCGTTCGAGGTGCTCGCAAGGGCGAGGCCTCCATCTGGTCGCTGCACGAGCCAGCCCCAGCCGGAGCCGAAGGTGCCGACGCTGGTCTTTGTGAATTCTTCCTTGAATTGGGCGAAACCGCCGAAGGCCTTGTTGATTGCGTCGGCGAGACGGCCGCTCGGTTCTCCGCCGCCATTGGGTTTCAGGCAGTTCCAGTAAAACGTGTGGTTCCAGATCTGCGCGGCATTGTTGAACATGCCACCGCTGGACTTCCGGATGATTTCTTCGAGCGACATGTTCTCGAATTCGGTGCCCTTGATCTGGTTGTTCAAATTGGTCACGTAGGTCTGGTGGTGCTTGCCGTAGTGATAGTCGATTGTTTCCGCGGAGATATGCGGAGCCAGCGCGTCTCGCGCCCAGGGAAGCGCGGGAAGTTCGATCGCCATGAGACTGTCCTTGCCGATGGGGTAGGGTTTGCGAGTTTAACAGGATGCCTGCGATGGTCATCGAGCCACCTTCGCGGGCGCCGACGCGCAATGCGCTCGTCCCCAGCGTAGCGCCAACGGGGCGAAGTCGAAGGACAATGCATGCCTTTCCTTCGACTCTGCCGACGTGCGCCTGCGCCCGGAGGGATCGGATTGTCCTTTCCGGATCGATGCCCCGACCCTGCTAAACTGCGCAACTACGCGCAGCATCGCGGTCACCCAAGGCACCAGGTCAGCAATGGACGTCATCGAACGCATCAAGGGCACGCTGGAATCGCATCCAATCGTGCTTTTCATGAAAGGCACTCCGCAGTTTCCGATGTGCGGTTTTTCCAGCCGCACATCGCAGGCGCTGAAGGCCGTCGGCGCAAACTACCATGCAGTCAACGTGCTGGAGGATTCCGAAGTGCGCGCGAACCTGCCGCGCTATTCGAACTGGCCGACCTTTCCTCAACTGTTCATCCACGGCGAGTTGATCGGCGGCTGCGACATCGCGATTGAACTCTACGAATCGGGCGAGCTCGAACGCCTGGTCCAGGACACGCAGAAGGCCTGACGCATGTTGGAGTTGATGTGCCCGGTGGGTGGCGTCCTCGCGCCCGCTGCGGAATCTCTGCGCGACCGCGTCGTGCTGGTCACTGGCGCTGCGGGTGGCCTGGGCCGTGCAACGTCACTCGCTGCTGCATCGGCGGGCGCAACGGTGGTGCTGCTGGGACGAAAGGTGCGCGCGCTCGAAGCGCTTTACGATGAAGTCATCGCACTCGGCGCACCGACACCTGCGCTGTATCCGATCGACCTGGCCGGCGCGACGCCGAAGGACTACGCGGAACTCGCCTCCGCCGTCGAACGCGCGTTTGGACGTCTGGACGGTCTCGTGCACGCAGCTGCGCAGTTCGACACCTTGCAGCCGTTCGATCAGCAGGCGCCCGAGGAATGGACGCGCACGCAGCAGGTCAACCTGACCGCACCGTTCCTGCTGACCCAGGCCTGCCTGCCGCTGATGCGCAACGCGGATGACGCGGCGATCGTGTTTGTATTCGACGATCTTGCTCGCGTCGGCAAGGCATTCTGGGGCGGCTACGGCGTCGCCAAGCATGCACTTCAGGGGCTCGCCTCGATCGTGCACCAGGAAACCGAAAGCTCCAGCGTGCGAACTCATGCGGTGTTGCCAGGCCCGATGCGCACGGCGCTGCGCCGTGCGGCGTATTACGGCGAGAATACGCTGGAGCATCCGGATCCCGCGTTCGCGGCGGGCGCGATCGCGGGCTTGCTCGGACCGAACGCACGGAAGTGGCGTGGTGCCATCCTCGATTTGCGCGAGGGTGCCGCATGAGGACGCGCTTGGGCATTCATCGGGAGGCAGCATGGAACCTGCAATGAGTACGGTATCGGCCGGAATCCTGCTGTTCCTGATCCTGGATCCGCTCGGCAACATCCCGGTTTTCATGGGGCTGCTCAAGAAAGTCGCGCCGGCGCGGCGGCGCTTCGTGCTCGCGCGTGAATTGCTGATCGCGCTCGTGGTTTTGTTCGTATTCCTTTTTTGCGGTCAGACCCTGCTGACCCTGCTGCAGCTCAAGCAGCAATCGGTCAGCATCGCCGGCGGCATCGTGCTGTTCATCATCGGCTTGCGCATGATCTTTCCGCCAAAGGACGGCATTTTCGGCGACGATGGAAATGCCGAACCGTTCATCGTGCCGATGGCGATTCCGGGCGTGGCTGGCCCTTCGGCGATGGCCGCGGTGATGCTGATTGCGAACAGCAATCCGGGCCGAACGGTTGACTGGAGCGTGGCGTTGTTCGTTGCCTGGCTCGCCACAGCAGTGATCCTGCTTTCGGCGACCTATCTCTTCCGCTGGCTCGGTGAAAGCGTGCTGACTGCGATTGAACGTCTGACCGGGATGCTGCTGGTCGCGTTATCGGTGCAGATGTTTCTCGACGGTGTCGTCGCCTACGTCAAACTCGCCGGGTTGTCCTGACCGGCATACGCGCCTGTCGGCTGCTTGCTTCCTGAATCCTTGCCTGCATAGCAGTAAACTGAGCACTCCGATGGCGCCTCATTCCTCGAGAAGGCGGCCGGACACACGATTTGTAACAAGCGCGCGCTAGCTTGCCTGCGCCATTAGCCGAGGTGCGCCTTGATCAGCGTCGAACGCAGCTTCTATGAACGATTCCCGCGCCTTGCCGCAGGGAAAGCGCGCAGTCTTGCGCAGCCTGTCGTCGGCTTGCTGCGCCGGATCGCCTGTGAAGAGCAGATCAATGCCGTTCTCGCCTACGCTGGATCGAGCACCGGCTTCGATTTTGTCGAGCGGGTTCTCGAATACCTGAAGATCAGCTACAGCGTTGCCAATACCGATCGCGAAAACATCCCGGTCGAAGGCCGGGTCGTGATCGTTGCCAACCATCCGCTGGGCGCACTCGATGCGCTGGCCTTGATCAACCTGGTTGGTTCCGTCCGGCGCGACGTGAAAGTGCTCGCCAATGACGTGCTGATGAAGCTGGAGCCGTTGGCGCCATTGTTGCTGCCCTTGCCCGTCTTCGGCAGTGGCAGCGCGCTGGGGGGTGCGCGCGAGGCGTATCGCGCGCTTGCGCGTGACGAGGCGGTGATCGTGTTCCCGGCCGGCGAAGTGTCGCGCATCCGCGCGCAGGGCGTGCGCGATACGATTTGGTCAACTGGTTTTGCGCGGCTTGCCCTGAAGACCGATGCGCCGGTGCTGCCGGTACATATCGCAGCACAGAATTCACCGATGTTCTACGGCGTGTCAATGCTCGCCAAGCCGCTGTCGTCCTTGCTGCTGGCGCGGGAAATTTTCGGCGCCGAAAGTGCGCGCATCGGCTTCCAGGTGGGCGAAATCGTTTCCACCGCCGCTTTGACGAGCGCAACCACCAGACTGGAGCAAATCGCGCAAGACATGCGCCAGCATGTCTACCGCCTGTCCCGTCGACGCCCGACGGTGTTCCCGACCTCAGCCGCGGTGGCGCATCCGGAATCACCACTGCGCGTGCGCAACGCGTTACGCGAGGCCCAGGTGCTTGGCCAGACCAATGACGGCAAGCGCATTCTGTTGCTCGATGCACACGCCGACTGCCCCGCGCTGCGCGAGATCGGGCGCCTGCGCGAACTGGCATTCCGCCGTGTCGGCGAGGGTACGGGTGCACGTCGTGACATCGATCGCTACGACACCTACTATCGTCACTTGGTGTTGTGGGACGAGACTGCGCTGGCGATCGTCGGCGCTTACCGACTGGGCGAAGTCGGCCCGATCCTGCAGGAGCGCGGCCTCAGTGGGTTGTATTCAGCCAGCCTTTTCGACTACGCGCCGAGTGCGCATGCCTTCCTGCCCGAAGCGGTCGAGCTCGGTCGCAGTTTCGTGCAGCCGGCGTACTGGGGATCGCGCAGCCTCGACTATCTTTGGCAGGGCATCGGCGCTTACCTGCGCAGCCAGCCGCATGTCCGTTACGTGATCGGCCCGGTCAGCCTCAGCGCGACCTTGCCGGCCGAGGCGCGTGAATGGATCGTGCACTACCACCGGCACTATTTCTGCGACAACGACCAACTCGCCCGTGCGCGCAATCCGTTTGTCATCTCGGCCGCGGTCGATACAGCCGCAGCGGCCGCCTGGAGCGGCTGTTCGATTGGTGAAGGGCTGACTCTCCTGCGCGAGCACCTGACCGCGCTCGGCGCGCAGTTGCCGGTGCTTTATCGCCAATACGCCGATCTGTGCGAGCCCGCCGGCGTGCGTTTTCTCGATTTCGGGGTCGATCCCGCCTTTGGCGGCTGCGTGGACGGTCTGGTCCGGCTCGATCTGGCCCAGTTGCGGCCGGTCAAGCGCGCTCGTTACGTTGACAACAGCCGTTCCACGTGAGCTGGCAACGCGCTCTCTGACGCGAAGTTACAAATTCGTCATATTCTCGGGTTAAACTGTCGTTAACCTTTTCGGAACCCCGGCGCTCGCAGCGCGGAATCTGGAACGGTCTGTATAACCAAACCGTCGTCGGAATCGCCCAAGGCTGTTAGGGCGCTGCTGGCGTTTTGCGGTTTGCGAATTCGAAAATCCAACGAATATGGGATGAAGGGCGACGCAATGAACAAGCAACTTCGCATGCGGCTGCTGCCGTGGGTCATCGGTTCTTTTTTTGCGGTTTCGGCCGCGTATGCACAGAACACGTCTTCCTCGCTGAGCGGTCGCGTGCTCGACGCGAGTGGACATCCCGTTGCTGGCGCAACCGTCGAAATTATTCACGTGCCATCGGGTACGTCGCGCACCGTCATTGCCGATTCGAATGGGCGCTATGGCGCGCAGGGTCTGCGTGTCGGTGGTCCGTTCGAAATCAAGGCCTCGGGCGAGCATGGCGAGAACGCCGATCAGCCTGACGTGTACCTCAAGCTGGCCGAGGAAACCACGCTCAACCTGACCGTAGGCGCCGCCAGTGCGCAGACGCTGGAAGGCATCGTCGTCACCGCAGTGGCGCCGGGTTCGACCTTCCAGTCCGACAACAAGGGCCTGAGCACGAACATCTCCGGTCGCGACCTCAAGAACGCGCCTGCTCCGAGCCGCTCGATCCAGGATGTCGCGCGTCTTGACCCGCGCATCGTCGTCAGCGATCGCGGCGACGGCTCAATGTCGGCGAACGGGCAGAACAGCCGTTTCAATCGCATCAGCGTCGACTCCGTCAATGTCGGTGACCCGTTCGGCCTTAATTCAAATGGCATGCCCTATGTCGGCTCGCCGGTATCGGTCGACACGATCGAGGAATACAACCTGTCGACCGCCAACTTCGACGTCAGCTCGGACACGGTCGGCGCCAACATCAACGCGGTGACCAAGAGCGGCACCAACGAATTCCACGGTTCGGCATATTACGCCTACCGCAATGCTCACAAGCTTGTCGGTGAAGCGGGCTGGTTGCCGAGCGACAATCAGTTCTATGACTACAAGGGCTACGGAATAGATCGCACCGCGGGTGTAACCTTGGGTGGTCCGATCATCAAGGACAAGTTGTTCTTCTTCCTTTCCTACGAGGATCAGAAGACCACTGAAGTCGGCGCCGACGCCGCGAACGGCCTCAACCCGTCGCTCACGGCGTCGACCAGCAACCAGATCGCGCCGGCCGACCTGCAGCGCGCGATCGATATCGCTCACAACCTCGGGCTGTCGCCGGGTACTTTCGGTACCGCCGCGGGCGACCAGACCGACAAGCGGCTGTTGGCCAAAATTGACTGGAACATCAGCGACAACCATCGCGCCAATTTCAGCTACCAGCGAACGAAGGACTTCCAGCCGATCGTCCAGGGCAACAACGCGACATCCATTGGCCTGAGCAGCTACTACTACTTCAAGGACAGCACCACCAAGAGTGCGGTGTTGCACGTGTTCGACGACTGGAGCGACAACTTCTCTACCGAGACGACGCTCTCGCGCACCACGTTCAGCCAGTTCCGCTCCGCCACGACGCAGCAGCCGCAGGTGCAGATTCGCCTCAATCCGGACGGCACCGGCCCGACGATCAACCTCGGTGAGGACCAGTTCAGCCACTACAATGCAATTGACGTAAAGGGCTGGAATGGCTTCTTCGCTGGCACGTACACGATCGGAAACCATTCGATCAAAGGTGGATTCGACTACGCGAGCAGTGACATCTACAACCTGTTTGGCCGCACGCAGTTCGGCTCATACCTGTTCTGGGGCCTGGACAATTTCGCTGCTGGAAACTACCGCCAGTTCGACCTCTATCGTCCGGCCGCCGGTCTGAGCATCAACGACGTCGCCGCGCGTTGGAAGTACCAGCAGTGGGGCGTTTTCCTGCAGGATACCTGGCAGGTGAACGACATATTGTCGGTGCAATACGGCGTGCGTACTGACATCCCGCAGGTCGACGATGCACCGCGCTACAACCCGGCGTTTCAGACCGCGTTCGGAATTCCGAACAACTCAACCATCAACAACGCCAAATTGTTCGAGCCACGCGTCTCGTTCAACCTCGACCTCGATGGCGAACGCACCTCCCAACTGCGTGGGGGCTTCGGTCTGTTCCAGTCCAACCCACCGACCGTCTGGCTGACCAACCCGTACCAGAACAACGGCCTGACGACGCGCGTCTACAGCTGCCAGCCGCAGGCGAGCAACACGACCTGCACGCAGCCGCCCGCGTTCAGCCCGGATCCATTCCACCAGGGCCTGCCGCCAGCCGGCAGCGCGCAGATGGCGGTCGACGCCATCGAGCCGGGTTTCAAATTGCCGTCGGTGTGGAAGACCAGTCTTGCACTCGATCACAAACTGCCGTGGTGGAACCTGATTGCCTCGGCGGAGTTCGAGCATCTGACCACCGAAAACGGCATCTTGTATCAGAACCTCAACCTGGGCCTGCCGACGGGCACATTGCCTGATGGTCGCAACACCTACTTCTCCAATCCGACCGGTGCGCCCGGTGGCAGCAACCGCTCGCGCGCGCGATCGAATCCGGCGTTCGCACAGGGCGTCACCCTGCTGCGCAACACCGACAAGGGCAGCGCGGACAGCCTCACGCTGTCGTTGAAGAAGCCGTTCGACAACAACTGGTCCGGCAATGTCGCGGTTACCCTCGCACGCGCGACCGAGGTGAATCCGGGCACGTCGAGCCAGGCAACGTCGAACTTCTCGAACAGCGCATGGGTGAATCCGGGCGAGGATGTCACATCGCCCGCGAACGGTTCGATCAAGCAGCGCCTGAGTGCATCGTTGACGTGGCAGCACAACTTCTTCGGCGACTATGCGACCGCAGTGAGCGCGTTCTACGACGGCCACACTGGCAATCCGTACAGCTGGACGTTCGGCAACGATGCGAACGGCGACAGCTATAGCGGCTCGGATCTCGCCTATATCCCGCGGGTCGGTGATGTCGCGTTCACGTCGACCACGACGGCGCAACAGCAGCAGCAGTTCTTCGATTTCATCAAGGCCAATCCGTACTTGCGCGACCACCAAGGCTTGGATGCCGGCCGCAATCGCGCAAATTCGCCGTGGGTGAACGAAGTCGATCTCAGTTTCCGCCAGGAAGTGCCGGGCTTCTTCCCGAGCGGCGCGAAGGGCGAGCTGCGCTTTGACATATTCAACTTCATGAATCTGCTCAACAAGGACTGGGGGCAGCAGGAATACGTCGGCTTCCCGTACAACCGTACGCTCGCGAACTACCAAGGAGTGGGTCCGGACGGTCACATGATCTATTCGCTGCCGACCGACAGCCACGGCAACTACCAGCCGGGTGGCCTGACCACGTACGACGCGGGTCGTGACATCAAGACCAACGTTGTTTCGCGCTGGTCGATGATGATCACCCTGCGCTACACGTTCTGATCTTTCTTACCCGTTGGACAAACGGCCGGCCTTGCGCCGGCCGTTTGCTTTTATGGCCACGAATCCCGCAGGAATTGCAGATATATGCGTCTCGCGCACTTGACCTGCGCGCACAGGTTTGGCATTGCTAGCAGTCTTCGCCGGCGCGGCCGGCGCGAACAAGCAAGAAGGATGAAAGGATGGAACCCGAGTTGCTTCGTCACGCCACGGTGAGCGCACGCATTTCGCCCGTCGCAGGCCTTGATCTGCTGTCTCGCCAGGAAGTCGCGCGTCTGCGCGACGCCGGCGCGGGCGGCCTGCATGAGCTGTTGCGCCGTTGTGCGCTGGCAGTGCTGACCCAAGGCAGTGCGAGTGACGATGCACGCGCCTTGCTCGATCGCTATCCGGATTTTGATATCCAGATCCTGCAGCAGGATCGCGGCGTCAAGCTGGAATTGAAAAACGCCCCCGCCGATGCTTTTGTCGATGGCGACATGATCCGCGGTGTCAATGAACTCCTGTTTGCCGTCGTGCGCGACATCGTTTACGTGGCGAACAAGATCGCCGTCGGCCTGTTCGATCTTTCCGATTCCTCAGGTCTCACCAACGCAGTGTTCGAGATCCTGCGCAACGCGCGCGTGCTGCGACCGAACGTCGACCCGAACCTGGTCGTCTGCTGGGGCGGGCATTCGATCGGGCGCGAGGAGTACCTGTACACCAAACGTGTCGGTTACGAACTCGGCCTGCGTGCGTTCGATATCTGCACCGGCTGCGGTCCCGGTGCGATGAAGGGACCGATGAAAGGCGCGACGATCGCGCATGCGAAGCAGCGCCGCCGCACCAATCGCTACATCGGCATCACCGAGCCCGGCATCATCGCGGCCGAGTCGCCCAATCCGATCGTCAACAACCTCGTGATCATGCCGGACATCGAGAAGCGCCTCGAAGCCTTCGTTCGCATCGGTCACGCGATCATCGTGTTTCCGGGTGGCGTCGGTACTGCGGAGGAAATTCTCTACCTGCTGGGCATCCTGCTGCACCCGGACAATGCGAACAGCCCGTTCCCGCTGATCTTCACCGGTCCACGCGAATCGGCCGCCTATTTCGAGCAGATCGATCGTTTCCTGCGCCTTGCGCTCGGCGACGATGTGGCGCGCCACTACAAGATCATCGTTGACGATCCGCGCGAAGTTGCGCGGCAGATCCACAAGGGCATCGAACGGGTGCGCATCAACCGGCTCGACACCAAGGACGCGTTCTATTTCAACTGGGCGCTGCACATCGAGCGTGAATTGCAGGAGCCGTTCCAACCGACGCATGCCGCTATGGCTTCATTGAACCTGCACCATGCGCAGCCGCCGCATCAACTCGCCGCGAATCTTCGACGCGCGTTTTCCGGCATCGTTGCCGGCAACGTGAAGGAAGAGGGCATGCGCGCGATCGAAAAGAATGGTCCGTTCGAGATCGACGGCGATCGCGACATCATGCAGGCGCTGGATGCACTGCTGGCGAGCTTCGTTGCGCAACATCGAATGAAGCTGCCTGGCGCGCGCTACGTGCCGTGCTATCGCATCCACTCGGCAGCCTGAACGCAAGGGCGATCCCTTTCCGCTGCGGAAGGGGATCGTCGCGATGCGTCGGCGTCAGCCCGGCGGTTTCGCCGGCGTCACACTCGTGGTGTTCGCTGCCACAGTACCCTGTGCGGCGATCTGCACCTTCTGACCCGGCGAAAGCCGCTCGGCTCCGCGTACAACGACAAGGTCGCCCGCGTTGAGCAAGCCTTCGACGGCTGTCAGCTGGCCATCGCTCGCGCCGGCGTGCACGCTGATGCGCTCGCTGCCACCGTCGCTGGCCACGCGCACGACATAGCTGCCGTCCGCACGTATCACGAGTGCATCGCGTGGAACGGCCATCGTCTTTGCGACATCGCGCTCCGGCAACGAGACTTCGATGGCGTTTCCGACCAGCATCGGCGTATCGCCCAGCGCGATGCGCAGTTCGAACTGGCGCGAATGCTCCTCGCCCACCGGCACGACCGCCCGCACGCGTGCCTTCAACGACTTGTCGCCAGCGCGCAAGGCGAGCTCCATGCCCGGATGCACCATCGCCGCCAGTGCCAGCGGCGCCTGCACGCGCGCCTCCAGGTGAGTGATATCGACCAGATGAGCAATCGCCGCCCCGGTCGCTACGAATTCGCCGCGCTGCGCGAAACGTTCGGTGACCACGCCCGGGAACGGTGCGCGCACTTCGGTCTGGTCGAGGTCATATTGAGCGGAGCGCACACGGACCTCAGCCTGACGCAGCTGCGCAGCGAACTGGGTAACTTGCGCATGCGCTTCGTCGAGCTGGTTCGCTGCGATGCTGTGGCTGGCAACGAGTTTCTCCAGCCGTTCGTTCTGGCGCTCGGCCAGTTCGCGCTGCGCCTTGATCCGCGCAACTTCACTGCGCGTGTCCTCGAGATGCAAGCGGATCGCCTGGTCTTCGAGCTTCGCAACCCGTTCGCCGGTTTTGAGGCGTGTACCGACTTCGGCGACGTATTCGACGCGGCCCGCCGCGCTGGTGGCGAGCTTGGCGTCATCGCGACTGACGACGCTGCCGGGCACCCAGCGTTGCGGCGCGATCGGTGCAAGGTCGGCCTTGGCGACCTCGACAATGGCAGCGGGAGGTGCGGATGCCTGCGCTTGGGCTGCTCCGGCCAAGATGGCGAGCGCAAGCGCGAGTGCTGTGAAGCGCATCGGGACTTTCGTGTGCATGAAATTCTCCACTTTTGATTCTTGTTGTTGCACGATCATGCAGCGCGCGCGATGTCGCTGCGACCTTCCATAACCGGCGCTGCGATCTTTGCGACGGCCTTGCGCGTGGTCAGTCGCATCAAGCTCGGCAGCAGCAGCAGGGAAAACACCATCGCGACGATCACGCCACCGACGTTGACCGCCGCAAGCCCGCGATAGATCACGCTGCCGGGGCCCGGATTGATCGCCATCGGCAACGCACCGAGAGCGCCGGTTAGCGTGCTCGCGAGAATGGCGCGCAAGCGCTGGTTGAGTGCTTGGCGGATCGATTCCTCGAGATCGTGGCCGTGGTTCTGCGCATCGCGCGTGCGATCGACGAGGAGGATCGCGTGGTTCACGATCACGCCAACCATCATGATGAAGCCGATCATGGTCAGCAGGTCCAGCGGCTGGAAGGCGATCAAGCCCAGTACGCGCAGACCGAGCACGCCACCGACCAGGGCCACGGGCACCGTCATCACGACGACGAACGCATCGCGCAGCGAACGGAACATCGCCGCCATCAGCAGGAACAGCACGAGCAGGGCGAGTACGAAATTCTTCGCCATCGTCGCCACGGTTGCCTGCAAGCGATCCGCGCTGCCGGCGAGGCGGATGTTCGCGTCAGCGGGCAGCTTTGCCTTGAGCGCCGGCACGACTTCGTTCTGCAGCGTCTTTAGCGCATCTTCCAGCGACAGCGTCTGTGGCGGGTCCATCGTCAGCGTAACCGTGCGGCGGTGATCAAGTCGTCGTATTTGCCCCGGACCGAGTGTCGTCTCCAATTTGATCACGTCACCGAGCGGCACGATCTGGCCACTCGGCGACACCAGCGGCGCCTCGATCAGCGCTTCGGCCGTTTCGCGTCGGTCCGCGCGCAGGATGATCGGCAGGCGGTTTGCGCCATCGAAATATTCGCCGAGCCAGGCCCCGTCGCCGAGCGCACGCACGATTGTGCCGACCGCAGCGCGATCCCAGCCCGCTTCGGCGATGCGGCGGTCGTTCGGCACTGCGCGCAGTTCCAGCGAATTTTGATCCGTGTTCGGATTCGCCTGCACGTTGGCGCCTGGGAATTTCTGCTCGAGCAGAACACGGCCTTCCTCCGCGACGCGATTCAGCGTTTCGGTGTCATCGCTTTGCAAGTGGATCGCGACCGAACGTGCCGAGCCGCCGACGCCGCCGAACAACTCGCCTTCACCGGCAAATGCGCGCGTGTCCGGGAAGCCCTTGATGATCTCGTCACGCATGACGCGTTCGAGATCGCCGATGCGCTTTTCGTCGACGACGCGCGCGCCTATCGTACCGCCGCCAGGCCACAGCCACATGTAGTAGTTCTTCAGGGCGGGTTGCTTCTCGCCCTTCATGTACGGCGCCAGACGTTCAATCAGCTTGTCGCCGATTTCACGGTTGACCACTTCCGGACTCATGCCCGGCGGGAAACTGAAGTTGACGTCGATCGCCGCGCGCTTGACTGGCGGCAGGTAGTCGAGCTTGGGCAGGAAATACCAGCTGGCCGCGAGCGGCATGATGAGCAGGGCGAATACCCAGCCCAACTGTTTTGGACGGCTATCCGTCCAGCGCAATATACGCTCGGTGACAACCGGCCAGCCATCGCCGAAGCCTGATTTCAACTTCTTCGCCTTCAGCCAGCCGCCAGCGGCCGCCGGCAAGACGGTGATCGCGACCACGATCGACAATGCAACCGCGATCGAGATCGTCAGTGCGAGATCCGCGAAGATCTGACCTTCGACATCGCGCAGGAACAGCACGGGCAGGAACACCGCGATAGTCGTGATCGTCGAGGCGATAAGCGCAGGCACGACCTGGGCAGTCCCTTCACGCGCGGCTTCGAGCGGCGTCATGCCCGCTTCCTTCAACCGGATGATGTTTCCGGAGACGACGATCGCGCCTTCCACCACCATGCCGACCGCAAACGCGAGACCGGCGAGCGAGATCACGTTGAGGCTGCGCCCGGCCAGGTCGAGTGCGCCGAAGGTCGCCAGCAGGCAGACCGGAATGGCGCTTGCGATCAGCAGGGTCGCGCGCCAGTCGCGCATGAACCACCACACGCAGAGCAGTGCAAGCAGCGCGCCCACGATCAGGTTTTCGGTGAGCAGATTGACGGCTCGATGAATGAACAGCGCCGAGTCGAAACTCTGCTCGATACCGAGCCCGCGCGTCTTAAGCGGACCACCGCGCATTTCGTCGACGACCTTCTTCACTTGTTCCAGCGTGCCGAGCACGTTTGCACCGGGCGCGCGCAACACTTGCAGGCCGATCGCTGGATTGCCGTTCTGGTAGACGAAGAACTGCTGCTCGGGCGGCTTCTTCTCGATCGTTGCGACATCGCCGAGCTTGATCGGGCGTCCGTCGCGCCAGGCCAGCACGAGTTCGCCCAGATCCCCGGGCTGGTAACGACCGGTGAAACGCAGCGTGTATTGTTGGCGACCCAGACCAATCTGACCGGCAGAGACATCGGTCGCGCGTGCGGCTTTTGCGGCGATGTCGGGAATGCCGACACCGACAGCGGCTGCTTTGGCGAGGTCGACCGTGATGCGCACATCATCGGGCGGTCCCGCATTCACGTTGACTGCGGCGACGCCGGGCACCGCCTCGATACGCGGCTTGATCACGTCTTCGATGTAGGTGCGATAGTTCTCGATCGGCCCCTGCGTGCCGGGAAGCAATTGCACAAAGAACCAGGACAGCGAATCGTTCGAGTCGTTGCCACCGCCACCGACCTGGATGACCGGTCGCTCCGCATCCTGTGGTTGCGAGCGCACGCGATTCATGCGGCCGATCACGTCGATCAGCGCGGTGCGCATGTCGGTGCCGATCGCGAACGTGAGATTGATGAAGCTGCCGCCGGTGTTCGCGTTACCCTCGATTTCCTCGACGCCGGGCAGACCCTGCAATACCTGCTCCTGCGGTACCAGCAGCTCGGCTTCGGTCTCCTCCGGCGAGGCCGCGCGCCAGCCGGTGAAGACAGTGATGTTCGGCCGATCGATGTCAGGGAACAGCTGCAGCGGCAGCTTGGTCAGGCTCATTACGCCGAACAGGCAGATCAGCAGCACGACGACGCCGACTGCGATGGGATTGCGGATGGCAGCTTGGATCAGACGCATGGCGTTCCTCCCGGTTCGGCGGCAGCTTGCGCTGTCACTTGACCGCTTGGGATGCGCCGGGAGTCACGAAGGTTGCCTGGGATGCGCCGGACTGTGGGCAGGCGGCGATGAAGCGTGCGACGAAGGCAGACCGCGCAATCGGCGCGGACGCTTCGGCACTGAGCCTCGACTCAATTCAACAACCGCACCTTGTCCTTGTAGCTGCGCGACAGCTTCAGCTGCTGGCCCGAATCGAGTATCAGGAAATACTCGCCGTTGAGATGCGAGCGCAATTCCTTGACCCGGCTGACGTTGACGATGGTCGAGCGGTGGATGCGCTGAAAGCGGCGTGGATCGAGGCGCCCCTCGAGCTCGCGCATCGTCGCGCGCAGCACATGCGTTTCGCTTGGCGTGTGCACGCACATGTAGTCGCCGGCTGCATCGATCCACAGAATGTCGTTGATCGGCACGCGCAGGATGCGACCGGCATCCTTGATGGACAGGCGTTCATCGTTCGGGTGCGTGACGCTTTCGGCATCG
This sequence comes from Dokdonella sp., assembly GCA_039915385.1. Classification (GTDB taxonomy): domain Bacteria; phylum Pseudomonadota; class Gammaproteobacteria; order Xanthomonadales; family Rhodanobacteraceae; genus Dokdonella_A. The sequence goes on along the minus strand of JBDSNK010000004.1, from coordinate 6,012 downwards.
TCGAGCGCTTCGTCGAGAGTCAGGTCTGGCCGTCCCGAGACGTTGCTCAGCAGTCGCAGCAAGCGCGCGCAATGGTCGTCCGCATCGCGCGCGCCGACGCCGCGACGGGCGCGTTCGACGGCCGCGTCGAGACGCGCATCGTCGATCGGCTTGAGCAGGTAATCCAGCGCGTTCGCCTCGAACGCCTGCATTGCGTATTCGTCGTAGGCGGTCACAAAAACAGTCAGTGGAAGTTGCGGTGTGGGCACGGCGCGCAATAGTTCAAAGCCATCGATACCGGGCATTTGCACGTCGAGGAACATCAGCGCTGGCTGATGCTCGGAGATCGCAAAAAACGCTTCGCGGCCATTGCTGGCTTCGCCGACGATCTCGATGTCGGGATGCCGTGCCAGGCGCAGCGCCAGACCGCGTCGCGCCAGCGGTTCGTCATCGACGATCAGGGTACGGATGCGCATGCGACGGGTTCCTCGGTCGGGGAGCGCTCGAACGGAAACCGCAGGCGGACTTCAGTGCCCTGCGGTTGCAAGCGGCGTATCGCGAAATGATGCTGCTCGCCGTAGAGAACGCGCAAGCGTTCGCGCGTGTTGGTGAGGCCGACGCCGTGGCCACCGCCCTGGTCGGGGCGATAATCTAGACTACCGGGGCCGTCGTCGCGCAGCGCAATATCGATGGTGCCCTCGTCGACGCGCGCGACGATCTCGATGCGACCGCCTTCCTCGCATCGCGACACGGCGTATTTGACGGCGTTTTCGATCAGCGGCTGCAGGATCAGGCTGGGTACGAGTGCGGTACCTGCCGGCGGCGTCACCAGGATGCCGACCTTGAGGCGGTCGCCGAAGCGCAACTGCTCGATGGTGAGATAGCGTTTGACCGCGCCGATCTCCTGGTCGAGGGTGACCTTCTGTTGCGGATCATTGTCGAGTGAATAGCGCAGGAAGCCGGACAACGCGCCGACCATGCCGTTCGCCTGCTCTGGGCGACCGTCGAGGACGAGCGTCGAAATCGCATTCAGTGTGTTGAACAGGAAATGCGGATTGAGCTGGTAACGCAACATGCGCAGTTGTGCCTGGTGCGCCATCGCGGTCGCCTGCAGCGCGGTTTCCTTTTCCTGCTGCAGTTGGCGAGCGAGCTTGATGCCGACATACGCGCCGGTCCATGCAGCCAGGATGTAGAGCGCGCCCGCGAAATACGACAGATAACCCAGGATGCGCGGCGGGGGTTTGCAGTCGGTGCAGATCTGGTACATCGCGATTGCCCAGGCGTAGGCGTAAGCGACGGAGGTCGCGGCGAGCACGCCGCCACCCATCCAAAGACGAGAACGCAACGGCCAGTTCCAACTGACCTTGAGGCCGTAGCGGATGATCAGAGTAAAGCCGAGGCCGCACAGCGCATCGAACACGGCGAGCTTGTAGTAGTCGAGCGGCCTGCCGTAGCCGAAGCCGGAAAGGAAGTTCTCGATGCCGTAGCCGATCCACGCACCGATCTGCACCATCCAGAACTGGCGGTTGCGGGTCATCATCGTGAGCGGGCGCGGACTGGCATCGTTCGATGTTAAATCGTTTCAGCACGGTTTCGCGGCGAACCGCCGCACGCCCGCAACGATTCGTCCCGATCGGCGATGCGCGAACGCCGTGCGCGCAGGAATCATCGACGTCGATGTCGTGTTTCGCCGCTGTCTGACGTTGTACCTGAGAACCACATCACTATTTGTTATCCAGGAGGACGCAATGCCGCTATTTGCCCACTTCACCGAACAGGAATGCCGTGCCTGGATAGACGCGATCATCGCGATCGTGCGCATGCCGCCGGCGCAGCGTTGTTGGGTGGGCTGAGCGCCGACGGCCTCGCATGGACTGCTTGCGGCTGGCCAAAACAAAAAAGCCTGCATCGCTGCAGGCTTTTTTGTTGTATCTGGCGCCCGAAGTTGGACTCGAACCAACGACCCCCTGATTAACAGTCAAGTGCTCTAACCAGCTGAGCTATTCGGGCGAGCCGCGCATTTTCTCGGGACATCGGCTCCTCGTCAAGCCTTCCGGGAAAAAGACTGCTCGCCGAGTTGGGACCTTGCCGGGCAGAGAGCCCCCGGTGGCCATTCTCGCCCAAGCTGTGGGTGCGCGCGGCATTCGGTTCAGCCAGCGATGGCGAGACAGGCCGCCGCAGCATCCGCAGTGGCCACGCCACGCCTTATGCGACCGTTCTGGTTGACCACCAGGGTTGACGCGTTGGCCGCTCCGGCGGCGCGATCGCACACCGTCAGCGTGAGATTGGTGCCGCCGGCACTGCCGTCCGGCTGGTAGTCGACGTGCAGTCGGCCGGTCGTGCTCTGGATGCCGACTCCGCTGGGCTGCGCTTGCATGACGCTGATCAGGGGCTCATTGGCGGAGCGTGCGCCGTCATGGTCGAGGTCCGCGAATACCAGCCAGCCGTGCTGCCATTCGGTGCCGTGCAGGCACTGTTGCTGGTCGAGGCTTGGGCATGCAACGACATGTGTGCCGCGGCTGACGGCCGATATCCGGGCGAGATTCAGTGCGGTATCGAGTGCAACGCGTGCGCTTTGACCGCGGCTGCGGCCGATCAGAGTGGCAAAGCTCGGCGAGGCAATCGTGAGGAGGACAGCAAGGATGGTCATGCTCATGAGAAGTTCGATCAAGCTGAATCCGCGGGTATGCAGCGTTCCATGCGACATGGCAAAGCTCCGATTGACGACGGGCCATGCTAGAAATCGTCGCTGTCGTCGGCGATGGCCAGGCAACCAACGCGTGTGTAGGATTTTCACGATTGGAAATGCCAGAACGCGGTCGCCATCCCAGGCAAATCTTCTGGCCTGTTGCGTCTTCTATACTTGCGAGCTTGCAAAGGCCGACCGATGAGCGATCGCTTCCAACTGGTTTCCCCGTTCCAGCCCTCCGGTGATCAGCCGGCCGCGATCACGCGGCTGACGCAAGGCTTCGAGGCCGGAATTGCGCAGCAGACGCTGCTCGGCGTCACCGGTTCCGGCAAGACGTTCACGATCGCGAACGTGATCCAGAACATCCAGAAGCCGACCATTGTGATGGCGCCGAACAAGACGCTGGCGGCGCAGCTCTACGGCGAGTTCAAGGAATTCTTCCCGCACAACGCGGTCGAGTACTTCGTCAGCTACTACGACTACTACCAGCCGGAGGCGTACATCCCCGGCAGCGACACCTATATCGAGAAAGACGCCTCGATCAACGAACACATCGAGCAGATGCGCCTGGCAGCGACGAAGGCGCTGCTGTCGCGCTCCGATTCGCTGATCGTGGCCACAGTGTCCGCGATCTACGGTCTTGGCGACCCGCAGGACTACCTGTCTATGCGCTTGATCCTTTCGCGCGGCGAACATACCGATCAACGCGAACTGATCCGGCACCTGACCGAGTTGCAATACACGCGCGGCGACTACGAACTGCGTCGAGGCAGCTATCGCGTGCGCGGCGAAATCATCGACGTGTTCCCGGCCGAGTCGGAAACCGAGGCGCTGCGTATCGAGTTGTTCGATGGCGACATCGAGAACCTGTCGATTTTCGATCCGTTGACCGGCGAGACGATACGCAAGGTTCCGCGCTTCACTGTTTATCCGAAGACGCACTACGCGACGACACGCCAGGCGGTGCTCAACGCAATCGAGACGATCAAGGTCGAACTCAAGGATCGCCTCGACTATCTGTACAAGGCGAACAAGCTGGTCGAGGCGCAACGCCTGCAGCAACGTACCCAGTTCGATCTTGAAATGATGGCCGAGGTCGGTTACTGCCAGGGCATCGAGAACTATTCGCGCCACCTGACCCGGCGCTCGCCCGGTGAACCGCCGCCGACCTTGTTCGATTATCTGCCGCCCGACGCGCTGCTCGTCGTCGACGAATCGCATGTGACGATTCCGCAGCTCGGCGCGATGTACAAGGGCGACCGGTCGCGCAAGGAAACCCTGGTCGAGTTCGGCTTCCGCTTGCCGTCCGCGATGGACAACCGGCCGCTGAAGTTCGAGGAGTGGGAAGAGCGCATGCCGCGCGCGATTTTCGTGTCGGCCACGCCGCGGCCGTACGAGATCGAGAAGTCGCAGGGCAATATTGTCGAGCTGGTGGTGCGTCCGACCGGGCTCACCGATCCGCAGATCGAGGTACGTCCCGCGCGCACCCAGGTCGACGATCTGCTCTCGGAAGCGAATGCGCGCATCGCGATGGGCGATCGCGTGCTGGTGACGACGCTGACCAAGCGCATGGCGGAAAACCTTACCGAATATCTAGAGGAACACGGCATCCGCGTGCGCTACCTGCATTCGGATATCGAAACGGTCGAGCGCGTCGAAATCATCCGCGACCTGCGGCTCGGGAAATTCGACGTGCTGGTCGGTATCAATCTGTTGAGAGAGGGGCTGGACATGCCCGAGGTGTCGCTGGTCGCGATCCTCGATGCCGACAAGGAAGGTTTCCTGCGTTCGACCGGTTCGCTGATCCAGACCATTGGTCGCGCCGCGCGCAATCTGCGCGGTACCGCGATTCTTTACGCCGACAAGGTGACGCGTTCGATGCAGGCAGCGATCGACGAGACCGATCGGCGACGCGCCAAGCAGGTCGAATACAACCTGGAGCACGGGATCACGCCGACGACGATCATCCGCAAGGTCACCGATATCATGGAAGGTGCGCGCGAAGCGGACAGCCTGAAGACGCGGGGTCGCGGCGCGTCGGCGCGCAAAGTCGCCGAACAGATGGCAGACTATCGAACGATGACACCGCAACAGATCTCGACCAAGCTTCGTCAGCTCGAGGCGCAGATGTACAAGCACGCGCAGGACCTGGAATTCGAGGACGCCGCGCGTTTGCGCGACGAGATCCATCGCATCCGCGAGCAAGGCCTGATTGGCTGACAGCAAGGACTGGTAACACGGCTGTCGTGACCAACGTCTAGTCTGCGTGCGTGCCCGGGACTGCGCGCTAGCCGTGACGGGCGCACCCCGTTGCCGAAGCCCATTGCCGATGAACCGACCGCCGCTGGCGCGCGAGACTGCGCCTGTCGTTACTGCAACCGCCGGCGACCTCGCCAGCCTGCTACTCGCGACTGCGCCGGTGGATCCAGCGACCACGGTGCTCGACGTCGCGCAACTCTTCCTCCAGTCGCGGCATGCGGGGTTGCTGAGTCTGCCGATCGTTGCCGCGGATTCGAAGCCGCTGGGCGTGATCAGTCGCTACGAACTGATGCGCATCTTCCTGATGCCTTACGGACGCGAGCTGTTCGGGCGCCGGCCAATCATTGCGCTGATGGATCGCGCACCGCTGCTGCTGCCGCTGTCGACGCCAATCAACGACGCGGCGCGAACGATTGCGATGCATATCAAGAGTCCGATCACCGATGATTTCGTGCTTGTCGACGAGGCCGGCGCCTACCTCGGCACGGGTCTCGTGCTCGATGTTCTGCACGCGGTCGAGAAGCGCCTTGCTGACCACGGCCGCGAGCTCGAAAACGCCTATGCACGCGTGAAATCGTCCCAAATGCAGCTGGTGCAATCGGAGAAAATGGCCTCCCTTGGACAGATGGTCGCGGGCCTCGTGCACGAGATCAACACGCCGCTCGGTTATGTACGCAACAACGTCGAGATGACGCGCACCGCGCTCGTCGATGTTGCTCGCCTGGCCGCCGCACAGGACGTGGTGATCCGCGCGCTAACTGGCGAGGCCGAACCGGGCGCGGATGTCGAGTTGCGCCTGGGCGAAATCGAGGATCTGCGCATGCGGGTGGATGCGGACGCGCTCGATGACCTGTGCGGCCTGCTCGACGACACGGTGCATGGTGTCGGCCAGATCAGCGAGCTGGTCGTCAACCTCAAGGATTTCAGTCGGCTCGATCAGGACGGACTGCAGAAAGCCGATCTCAACAAGCTCGTCGAAAGTGCACTCAAGATCGTCCAGCACATCGTGCGCAAGCGCGCCATCACGGTCGTGCACGAGCGTGGCGAACTGCCGGAGATTGATTGCGCGCCTGCACAGATCAATC
>JBDSNK010000355.1:0-9384 GCA_039915385.1 Dokdonella sp. | reverse complement strand
GCATGTCGGCATTCAAGCAGCACGTCGCGTTCGGTTTCTGGAAAGGCAAGCTTGTCGTCGACGAAGCGGGTCAGAGCCTCGAAGACGCGATGGGCCAGTTCGGCCGCATCACGCGCATGGCCGATCTGCCATCGAAGAAAATACTTTCGACATACGTGAAGAAGGCGATGGCGCTGAATGACGCCGACGTCAAGTCGCCGACACGCGTGAAGAGCGCAAAGCCAAAATCTGAAGCGACCGTACCCGACGACCTTGCGGCTGCGTTGAAGAAAAATGCCAAGGCGCGCAAGACGTTCGACGCGTTCAGCCCAAGCGCGCGGCGCGAATACATCGACTGGATTGTCGAAGCCAAACGTGAGACGACGCGCGTTCAGCGTCTGGCAACAACACTGGAGTGGCTCGCCGAAGGCAAGCAGCGCAACTGGAAGTACATGAACTGCTGACGATCGAGGTCCGAGATGATCCGCAAACTCACGTCCGGGGAATATCGTCTTTACTCGCGCAAGGCCGATCCGAAGACGAACAAGCGTCGCAACCTCGGCACGTTCAAGACGCGCGAGGCTGCCGAAAAGCACGAGCGTGAAGTGCAGTATTTCAAACGGCATGGGTGATGTTGCCACCCGAAGCATCCCACGCCTGGTGCGCCTGATTGACTCATCCCTGTAAACGAAGAGATCCATCCATCATGAATACCTGCACGCTGGTGCCCGTTGAAAAGCGAAAGCTCGGTCGGGAAGTCGGTCGTGAGCTCGCCTTGAAATTCGGTCGCAAGCCGTACTACTCGCGCCTTGAAATCAAGCGTGTCATGCGGCGACTCGCGTTTCCCGACACATGGGATTGCTGGGCATTCAGTCTCTACTTGTCGCACTCGGATTTCGACGCCCATCATGCGGCGATCGGCGAAATCTGCGACTACACGTCGATGCGCGAGGGAATGGTCGAGGCGACTCTGGGCGGGTTGCCGAGCGGATTCGATGCAGATTTTTCCTGGCTCGACTGGACCGGCTTCGATATCAGCGGATTGTTCGATGCACCGGATATTGCTTGAGGAGGAGAGACAATGAGCAAACAGGTTCATGCACGCAGGGTCGACGACGAAGGCAATGGCGGCACGCTCAGTGAGCGCCTGACGCGCGCCGTGCTCGACCTCGCCGGACGCATTCCGGAAACCGAGGAACACAAGAGTCGAGGTCCCGACCATCGCGCGCGCGCGATCGGCGCGGCGGCCGCGAACAAGGCCGCATTGGCCGCGGGTACGCTGGCATTACCGCCTGGTCCGCTCGGCTGGCTGACGATCGTGCCGGAGCTGGTCGCGATCTGGCGCATCCAGCGCCAGATGGTTGCCGACATTGCCGGAGCTTACGGCGTCAGCGCGGACCTGACGCGATCACACATGCTGTACTGCATGTTCCGCCATGCGGCCGCGCAGGCGATGCGCGACATCGGCGTACAGGTCGGTGCGCGCCTGTTGATCCAGGACCTACCGCTGCGCGTGGTCGAGAAAGTGGCCGCAAAGATCGGCATCAGCCTGTCCAAGCGCCTTGCCGGTCGCGGCATTGCGCGCTGGTTGCCGGTGATCGGTGCGATCGGCGTCGGCGCCTACGCGTACTACGACACTGGACAGGTCGCACGCACGGCGATTGCGTTGTTCTCCAACGGCGAACCGCCTGCGCCGAAGCTCGCCAGACGGGTGCGCCTCAAGAAAGCTTGAGCTGCATTTTTCTGTGCGAGCAACCGTCTGTGAGAGCAACTTCTGTGCGAGCGGCTCCAACCGCGATGCTTTGCGATCAAGAGCACCGCGGCTGAAGCCGCTCCCACAGGATCAGGTAGGGATAGCGACATTTTTTCATACGGCGGCATTTCAATCCGATGCACCCGGATCCGCGCAGGAAACGTCCGAGCGCGAGCGGGTCCCCCTTTTTGTGGGAGCGGCTTAAGCCGCGATGCTTTGCGATCAAAAGCATCGCGGCTGAAGCCGCTCCTACAAAGCCAACGCAAAAGCATCGCGGCTGAAGTCGCTCCCGCATACAGTTGCTCCCACAGGATCAGCTAGGGATAGCGATATTTTTTCATACGGCGGCATTTCAATCCGATGTCCCCGGATCCGCGCAGGAAACGTCCGATCGCGAACGGGCAGCCCCCTTTTGGGAGAGCGGCTTCAGCCGCGATTCGTAGGTGTGGACTTACGCTCAGCGACAACATCCCCACTCAACGCCCGGCCCTCAGGCACAGCCTTCGGGCGTCCAACGGTGCGCGGGCCCGTGGTCCGCAAACGCACATCTTCCCCCTTGAAGGGGAGGGATTGGAGCCGCGCTACGGCCATCTTCACTTGCCACTACTTGGTAGCGATTTGCGCCCATTCGCGCGCAGCAGCTGGTTCAACGCCGCCAATTGATCCGTCTGCAAACGCGACCAGTCGCCGAGCGCACGATCAAGCTTGGGCAGTAATACCGCGATCCCCGCCCGCGCATCCGCCGAAGGCTCCGCATCCGCGCCATCTGCCGCGTTCGCGAGCTTGCCGAGCGCATCGCCAAGAAATCGGAAGCTCGTCGTCGAATTGGCTGGCAGGGACCAGGCGTTGCGTGGATTGCCGGCGTCGATGATGCCCGCAGCAGCAACGACGCTGGCATCGAACGCATTCAAGTCACGCGCAAGCGCATCGCTCGACGTCGTATCGGCACCCTCCTTCGCCAGCGCCGCGTGGATCGCTTTCGCTTCGACTTGCGCATGGGCGAGACGGCTCTGCGCCGCTTCCACCTCGCGCGCGAACGCATACTGGGATGCATAGACATCAGCGCCAAGCTTGACGCGCGGATCGGTGACGACCGTTAGCGGCTGCTGCAAAATTTTTCCGTCAACCGCCAGGTCGACGCTGTAGTTGCCGGGCGGCACGAGTACGCCGTCCGCGCCAGGATGGTCTGCAAGTTCGGCCGGCGCGGCATGACGCAACGGCCAGACGAACCGGTGCATGCCGGCGCTCGTCAGTAGCGACGACGGTGGAGTGATCCATTCCAATGCGACCTCGCTGGTGGCCGCGTCGTTCTTCGGTGCTGCATCGCTGCTTGAATAGCGGCGCACGAGTTCGCCGCGCGCATCGCGGACTGTCAGCTCGACCGACGTCTTCGCGGCATGCTTGAGCACGTAGTCGATCGAGGCCCCTACCGGCGGATTGCTCGCCATCGGTTCGTCCTTGGGCAGCGGCGTGCCGCTGAACGCGGGGAGCCGCAGCCGGATCGCCGGCGACGGTGCGAACAGCCATGCATCTTCGCTGGCAATCTTGCTGCTCGCCTGACGCAGCGATGTAACGTCGTCCATGATCCAGAAGCCGCGACCGTGCGTGGCGATGACGAGATCGTTGCCGTGTACGTCAATATCGCGAACCGACGTGCGGGGCAGGTTTGCCTGCAGCGTCTGCCAATGTTCACCGTCATCGAACGAGACATAGATGCCCAGTTCGGTCGCCGCGTAAAGCAAGCCCTTGCGCTGCGGGTCTTCACGCACGGCATTCACGAAATCGCCATCGCGAATGCCGTTGACGATCGACACCCAGGTCTTGCCGCCATCGCGCGTGCGGTATATGTAGGGCTTGCGATCATCCAGGCGATGGCGGTCGACGGCAACGTAGGCGGTCTGCGCGTCGTGATATGAGGCTTCGATGATGGCGACCTTCGACCACGCACCCAGAGCACTCGGAGTCACGTCGTCCCAGTGAGCACCTTCATCGCGCGTGAGCCAGACGAGACCATCGTCGGTACCGACCCAAAGCAGTTTTGCATCCAGCGGCGATGGCGCAATCGCATAGACGACGCCACGGCGCGCGCCGATGTGCTGGTCGTTCGCTGCGGAGACTGCGTCTAGATTCGCGGGCAGCGCAGGATCTTCGCGCGTGAGATCCGCGCTGATCGCGTCCCAGTGCACGCCGCCATTGCGCGTGCGCCAGACCTTCTGGTTGCCGAAGTACAAGGCCTGCGGATCGCGTTTGGAAAACGCGAGCGGCAAGGTCCAGGTGCGCCGATACAGGTCAGGTTCGGCCAGCGTTGGATCGATCGACTGCACTTGTTCGGTACGCAGGTCGAGCTTGTCGACTTCGCCGCCGTAGATGATGTCGGGATCGTTCGGGTCCGGCGCAATCATGCCGCTCTCGCCACCCGCGGTAACTTCGTGGAATTCGCGCATCGTGATGCCGTCGTGATCGGCGTTGCGACTCGGCAATGCGGCCGCGCCGGAATCCTGTTGCGAGCCATACACGCGATACGGAAAACGATGGTCGGTGCTGACGTGATACATCTGCGCGGTCGGCTGGTTGTTCCAGCTCGACCACGTCGCGCCGCCATTGAGCGTCACGATCGTGCCTTGGTCGACCGCGAGCGCTTGGCGTTGCGGATCAGCCGGATCAATCCACAGCTCGTGAAAATCATCGCCGGTGCTGTCGCCCTTCAACGCGTCGAAGTGGGCGCCGCCGTCATCGGAACGCAGCACGATGGTATTGGGCAGATAGACGCGGTCCGCGTTCTTCGGATCGACAGTGACGCGACCGAAGTACCAGCCACGCTGCCAGATGCGCGCGTCGGAGCTGGTCTTGCGCCAGTGCGCGCCGGCGTCGTCGGAGCGGTACAGGCCGCCGACCGTATCGTCGAGCTTTTCATTGTCGACGATCGCATAGACCCGCTTCGGATCGCTGCGTGCCACATCGATGCCGATGCGACCGGTGTGCTCTGGAAATCCATGGCCGAGTCGAGTCCAGTGCTCACCGCCATCGCTCGACTTGTACAAGCCACTGCCCGGTCCATTGGCGGGCGGGTAGATGTTCCAGGGCGTGCGGCGCGTCTGCCACAGGCTTGCATAGATGACTTGGCTGTTGCCCGGCTCGAACGCAAGATCGATCGCACCGACCGCGTCGCCTTCGCCGAGCACCCGTTGCCACGAGGTGCCGCCATCGCGCGAGCGGAACACACCGCGCTGCGTGTTCGGACCATACGGATGGCCGAGCGCGGCGACAAAGACGGTGTTTGCATTGCCTGGGTCGACGAGGATGCGGCCGATCTGCTGCGTATCCTCCAGTCCGATTTTCGACCAGGTCTTGCCGGCATCGACCGTCTTGTAAGCACCCTTGCCCTGCGTGATGTCCGAACGCATGTCGGCTTCGCCCGTGCCGACATACAGGATATCCGGATCCGAGGGCGCGATCGCCAGTGCTCCGATGCTGCCCACGGGTTGCGCATCGAAGATCGGCTGCCAGGAGCGTCCGGCATCCTTGGATTCCCATACGCCGCCGTTGACCGCGCCGAAGTAGAAATGCTGCGGTTGCCCTGCAACGCCCGCAACGGTCAGCGCGCGACCGCCGCGAAATGGTCCGATCAAGCGCCAATGCAGATCCTGGAATTGTGCGGGATCGATCTGCGCGGATGCGACGACGCTGAGCAGCAGCAACATGACGGGCCAGCAGCGACGGCATGACATGAAATCTTCTCCGGACACCTCGGCGGGACGGAAAACCCGTCCCACGCGATCCATCATATCGGCAGAGCCAGCGCAGCGCGGGTGACGAAAGACATGCAGCTCGCAGGTCCGGCGAGGCATCAAAAACCCGCTCGTCTTCGCCATTCGTCGGGCCACCGGCCAGCGCGGTGCATTTGCCGGGCACCGACGACGAGCGGCGCCGCCGTCCCCGCGATACGTCTCGGGCAGCGAACCATTCCCCCGGCTTGCACTCGAAACCACGCTCTATACTGGCTCGCAATTGCCGGCGCATGGCGCTCGCGGTCCAGTCCGGGGCCAATTCACCACTTCGTCGGACTGCCATATCGTTGGCTATCGTGTCGCGTCAGGTAAAATGAGCCTATGTATCTCGAGTATTTCGGCCTGCGCGAACCGCCGTTTTCGATAACGCCGGATCCGCGCTATGTTTTCCTGTCCGAACGGCACCGGGACGCGCTCGCACACCTGCTGTACGGCATCGGCAAGGGTGGCAGCGGCGGTTTCGTGCAGCTGACCGGCGAAGTTGGCACCGGCAAGACCACGTTGTGCCGTCTGCTGCTGGAGCAACTGCCGGAGAACACGCGCGTCGCGCTCGTGCTCAATCCAAAACTGTCGCCAGTCGAGCTGGTCGAGACGGTGTGCGAGGAGCTCAAACTCGACATCGAAGGCAAGCGCGGAAGCTTGAAGGGACTGACCGACACGCTGAACGCGTTCCTGCTTGACGCGTACGCGCAAGGCCTGCGCGTCGTGCTGATTGTCGATGAAGCTCAGAACCTGTCGATCGAGTCGCTGGAACAGGTGCGCCTGCTGACGAATCTGGAAACACCGACGCAGAAGCTGCTGCAGATCATCCTGCTCGGCCAGCCGGAGCTGCGCGAGATACTCGACCGACCCGAGTTGCGCCAGCTGGCCCAGCGCATCACCGCGCGTTACCACCTCACGCCGCTTGATGCGACCGAGACTGAAACCTATGTGCGCCATCGCATGGCTGTCGCCGGATGTGCGCGCATTCCGTTCTCGCGCCTGGGTTTGAAGGCGCTGTATCAGCGTTCGAGCGGCATTCCGCGCCTGGTCAACATCATCGCGGACCGCGCCTTGATGGCCGGCTACGCCCGCGAGCAGGACAGCCTCGGCGAACGCCTGGTTGATCGTGCCGCCGACGAGGCATTACCCGGCCACGCGCGATACTGGATGCACCGCTATGGCCGTTGGGCTGCGGTCGCCCTGCTGGTGGCAGTCGTTGCGAGCGGCGCAACCTGGCTGCGCGCGTTCAAGCCGGCCGAGCCGGCACCAGAGCCGACCCCGGTGGTCGTTGGGCCAGCGCCGATCGATGCGGAAGCGACGCGGCTCGACGCGCGCCTGGCCGAAGCTCCTGAGACGGAACTGACGGCGTTCACGCAGCTGCTTGCACGGTGGCAGGTCGATGCCAGCGCGGTTTCCGTGCGCGACGCGAGCCGCTGCCCGACCATCATCGCCGCTGGCATCGCCTGCCTGCGCGGGCATGCGACGCTGGATCAGGTCACCCGTTTCGATCGTCCGCTGATCCTGCTGCTGGGCAGCGCAGCCCATCCGTCTTTTGTGTTGCTGCAAGGCGCGGGCAAGCAGCGCGTCCGCCTCGATCTGGCTGGTGCGCGCTATGAACTTGCGCACGCCTCGCTGTCCAAGGTGTGGAACGGCGACTTCATCGCCCTGTGGCGATTGCCGGCCGACGTCCCTGCGAGCTTGCAGCGCGGTGAATCGGGCCAGGGCGTCGCCTGGGTCACCGACCGCCTGGCCACGTTCGACAATGGCATCAACGCAAAGACACGGGCGCCCGCGTTCGACGCCGAGCTGGAGGAACGCGTGCGCAAGCTGCAACAGGCCTATGGCATCAAGGCAGACGGCCTCATCGGACCGGAAACGCTGTTTGCGCTGTCTGCGCTCGACGATGCCGGACCGCATCTGGCGCGCACCGTCGAATGAAAAGCATGACCACTCCCCAATCGAATGCGTGCGACACACGCGACTTCACCGCGCTGCCGCACTTTAGTCAGGAATCGCAATGTCGTTGATCCTCGAGGCACTGAAGAAATCCGAGCAGCAACGACGTCTTGGCGAGGCGCCGACGCTGGGCTCTCCTGCGCTTGGGTCGCGCCGCAGGCGCAGCGCGTTGCCGTTGATCGTGGCGCTGATCGCACTCGCGCTCGGTGCCGGCTGGTGGATGCTGCGACCGACCTCAAAGGCACCGCTCGCGCAAACGGACAAGAGTGCGAGTCCCACACCGAGCCTGGCTGCGTCGAAACCGGCGACCGCAGCCGCGCAGCCGCCGCGTAACGACGCGCGCACCCTGAATCCGATGCTTGTAAAAGAAAATGCCAACCCACCGGCCAATCCATCTGCTCCGACTCAAGTCGCCGCAATCAAGCCGGACCGCGCCGCCGATCGCGCCAATGCGGCAACGAACCGCATGATGATGCCGCTCGGTGATCGCCCGGGTTCTGTCGCGCAGCTTCCGCCCGCGTTGCCAATGGTCGCAGGTCCCATGGCAACACCTGCGCCGGCAAAGCCAACGCCTGCCCCCACCGTGGCGCCAATCGCCGCGACACCCAAGCCAGAGCTGCCGACCGCTGCCGCCACGCCGGCTCCGGCAAACGCGACGGCGGCGACCCCGCCGCCGAAGAGGGAACGCGCGGAACCAGCGCTGCCCTCCGTGTGGGAACTGCCCTACGCGATGCGCAAGGATCTGCCCGAGCTGGCACTGACGATGCACGTCTACTCGGATGATCCGCACAAACGTTTCGTCGTCATCAAGGGTGATCGCCACGTCGAGGGCGACGACGTCGGCGGCGGCTTGATCCTGGCCGAGATCCGCCCGGATTGCCTCGTGCTCGAGCTCAAGGGCAAGCGTTTCACCTATCCGCGCGACGGTCGCTAGGCCGCGCCGTGTTCGTCAATATGCCAAGTCGGCGCAAGCCGACGCCGCCCTTGGCCACGCTGCTGATCGTCGCTGCATGCGTGTTCGTGTTCCTGTGGCTGGCGACAATGCCCGTGACAGAACGTCTCGCCGTCCTCTCGCGGTGGGGCACGGTGCCCTCGACCCTGCTCGATGCGAACGCACCGTGGCTGCAGCAGTTGACCGAGCTGCGCGCGGCGCGCCTGGTCACCGCGATCTTCATCCACGCCGACTGGCTGCATCTGACCGGCAATCTGCTGTTCCTGATCGTCTTCGGCGTGTCGGCCGAACGCGCGCTGGGGTCGACCCGCTTCCTTGCTTTTTTCGTGATCGGCGGCGCGCTCGCAAACCTCGTCGGTGCGTTCACGCTCGCCGGTACCAACGCGCCGATCATCGGTTCCAGCGGAGCAGTGTCTGCGGTCGTGGGTACCTATCTCGCGTTGTTCCCGCGCGCGCGTCTCGGCCTCGTTCTGCCGCTCGGCGTCTTCCTCGAATTCGTGCGCATCCCGGCGCCGCTGCTGATCGGCTTCTGGGCCGCGTTGCAGCTGTTGTTCACCTACGTCGGCCCGGCCTTCGGCGCGGTCGCATGGTGGACGCACATCGCCGGCTTCCTGATCGGCATCGTGCTCGCGTTGTTGTCGCGACCCGCGGTGGCGCGACGGCTGCGCGGCTAACGTCCATTCACCCCGTACAATGCAACGCATGCGCAAGAACAAGCTCTACAAGGTCAGCTTCCTCTCGCAGGGCAAGAACATCGAGCTCTACGCGCGGCATGTCGCGTCGAGCGCGCTATGGGGGTTCACCGAAGTCGGCGAGCTGGTGTTCGACCCGCCCGGCGAAGGCCTCGTCGTCGATCCGACCGAGGAGCGTCTGCGCGAGGAGTTCAAGGACACCACGATGCTGCACGTGCCGATCCAGGCGATCGTGCGCATCGAGGAAGTCGTGCGTCGCGGCCCGCTCGCGATCCGCGATGC
>JBDSNK010000346.1:0-6017 GCA_039915385.1 Dokdonella sp. | reverse complement strand
CTGGTCAAGGGCGTCGCGCTGCTTGCGCTCGCCATCGTCGCGCTGGTGACTGCGTTGCCCGAAGCTGCGATCGCGCCGCATGACACGATGGCGCACGTAATGCCGCAGGGCCTCGCACTCGCCGCGGGACTTGTGGTCGCGTTGCAATCGGCGATCTACACCTACGATGGCTGGACCGGACCCATCTACTTCGGCGAAGAGATCCGCGATCCGGGCCGCGAGCTGCCGCGCTCGATGATCGGCGGTGTCGTGCTGGTGCTCGCGATCTACCTCGCACTCAACCTGGCGTTCCTGCGCGTGCTCGGCATCGAGGCGATGGCCGGCGATCCGTTCGTCGCAGCGACGGCCGCCGCGCGGCTGTTCGGAGCGGGCGGCGACACGGTCTTGCGCATCCTGATGATCATCTCGCTGATCGCCGCAGTGAATGCGCTGCAGTTGATGGCGTCGCGCATCCCGCACGCGATGAGTGGCGACGGACTGCTGCCGGCGCTGATGGGGCGCGTGAATCGCGGCGGCACGCCGGTGCCGTCGCTGCTGGCCGGATCTGTCCTGACGCTGGTCTTCGTCATCAGCGGCACTTTCGATGCGGTACTTGCGTTGCTTGCGTTCTTCTTCGTGGCCAACTACGTACTGACTTTCATCTCGCTTTTCGTGCAACGGCGCCGTCGCCCGGATATTCCGCGACCGTTTCGCGTGCCGGGTTATCCGCTCGTGCCCTTGCTTGCGTTGGGCAGTTCGGTATTTTTTCTGGCGATGGCGATCTGGGGCGACCGCAGCCACAGCCTGATGGCAATCGGACTGCTCGCGGTCGCGTGGCCGGTGTACTACGTGCAGTCGCGATTTCGGCAAAGGTCCGCGCAAAACTGAGCCCGTTCAACTCGCTCCGGCCGCTCTATGCGACACGGCGATCCCAGTTCCCGGTGCGTCCTTTTTGCCATGTCAGCGCACGCCGACCGTACCGTTCGCCGCCTTGACCAGCTTGGCCGGGTCGTAGCCGACGCCGTCCTTGAACACGATCGCAACGTTTTCGATATCGTTGATGCGCTTCATCGGGTTGCCCTTGATCAGCACGAGGTCGGCGGCCTTGCCCGCTTCGATGGAGCCGACGGATTTCTCCTCGCCCATGAAGCGTGCGCCATTGAGCGTGGCGATCTGGATGGCCTGCAGCGGAGTGAAGCCTGCTTCGACCAGCAGCTCCACTTCACGCTGGTCGCCGTAACCGGCGATTACGCCGCCATAGCCGGTGGGGTCGAGGCCGGCCAACAAGGTGCCGCCCTGTTTCACGAAGGCGTACTCAAAATCCTGTTCCAGCCTGAACATCTTCGTCCACGGACTATCCGTTTTTGCTGCGGTGCGTTCACGCGTCGCCAGATATTCAAGGCGCGCTTCCGGCAGCATCGCATCGAGCACGCGGGAATCCAGCGGCGCGCGGCCCGGAACGAACGTCTCGAACACCGGCAGGGTCGATGTGATAGCGACGCGCTTCGAGACGAGGTATTTGATCAGCTGCTGGATGCGCGGGTCCTTGATGCTCATCTTTGCGAGAGCTGCGACCGCGGCCTTTGCGTCGGGGCAGACGTCGGGTTGCTTGTCCGCAGTGAATTCGGTGTCCACCGCGAGCCCGTGCTCGAGGTTGTCGATGCCGAGGTCTGCGGCTTCGCGAAAACCGATGCTGCACAAGTGGCCGGTGACCTTGATGTTGCGTGCATGCGCCGCGGCGACGACGGCAGACAATTCGCCGCGCGTGATGTGCATGTAGGCCTTGAACGAGGTCGCGCCTTCGCCGATCCAGTAGTTGACAGTTGCGGTCGCATCGTTTGCGTCAGCCAGTTCGTGCATCTGCGGCGTAAAGCTGTTCCTGCCTTCGAGGTAAGGACCGGTGGTGTGCATTTTCGGGCCGGGAATCCTGCCCGCATCGATGGCCTTCTTCAGCTCGAGATCGGTGTAAGGTTCCGTGCTGCCGGTCGTGCGGATCGAGGTGACGCCGCTGGCGAGGTATAACTTGGGAAAGCTCGATGCCTGCTCGGAGGCCATCGCTTCCTTGGCTTCCGGATTGATCTTCGGCACCGGATAGAACATGTGGTCGTGCATGCCGACCAGGCCAGGAATCAGCGTGTGACCGCTGCCGTCGATGACGGTTGCCTCCTTCGGCACTTTTTTGGAAGAGCCAACGCTTTCGATCAGGCCGTCGCGAAGTACAACGGTCTGATTGTCCTTCGCGCGTGAACCGGTGCCGTCGATCACGCGCACGTGAATGACGGCGATCAATGATTGCGTGTGGCTTGCGAACGAAAGCGTGTGCTCCGACAGCTGCGGTGCGACCGCCCACGCGCAAGAGCTTGTGCACGACAAAGCGAGCATCAAGGTCAGCGCGAGGCGCGGGTGTCCGTTCGACGGCATGACGGTCACCCTGTCGCGGTGGCTTTCAATGGACATGATCAGACTCCCAGGGCGACGGACGGCACCGGCCCCATGTGTTTGAGTACTATTGCATGCAGCAACGCGGATCGAAAACGCGAAGCCGGGTGTATTTTCGGTCTGTGTTCGGCGGGTCAGCATGCGTGCGCTATTTCAACCGTCGGCGCCGTCGAAACCATTCATGAAGATGCGATCGCTGTCCGTCTGGAACGCCAACAGCCATAACGGGGCACCTTGCGCCGGAGACGTCGTCCAGGACACATGGTAGGTGCCGGAAGCGCTGACCTCCCTGTAGGCCACCACGCACTGAACGGCACTGTTCGGCGGCAGGTCGACAAAGTTTTCGATGATCGCAAAGCCGTTGTCGGGCAACGCCGAATGCTGAAGGCCCGTCGCGTCGCCCCACCACACGGCAACAAGCGTGGCGGGTCCTGTCGTCGTCACCGTGCCGCTGGTCAGCGTTGAGCTTGCAGCCGGATAGTTTTGCGCGACCGACTGCAACGTGCTCGCTTGGCGGATCTCGATGAACGGTATCGTGATTTCGCCGGCAGGCACGCCGTTCTTCGAAATCGTCACGGTATGTGCAGCTCCCCCGGTTGCGTGAAGTGCGACGTAGGCCTTGACGTTGAATTCACCGTTGTAACCGCGATAGACGACTGCATCGCCCAGTTGCATCCATGCGTTGGATTCACTGTCGGTCGGCGGCTGGTTGTTGTCGGTATAGCCTGCACTGAAGGCAATCAGAGAGCTGCCGCTCACCGCGGTGGTGATCGGTGCCGTTGTCGCGATCGATGGACCGTTGCCGTCTTCGTGGGCCAGCAGCGTGTGCGAACCGAGGGTGCTTGCCGATACCGACGGGGCGGGCAAGCCGAACCAAAGTGCGAGCAGCGCCGCAGCCGTTGCGCGGCCGATGGGTGTTGCTGGCCAACGAGAAATCAGCAGAAACATGTCGCCTCGATCGGAGAAGGATTGCTTGATGCATTGTGTGCCGCCCGGAGCAGTATTTGCGCACGTACTTGCCGAGCGCCGGCAGGTGCAGAATATCGGACAAATCCATCGATATGCATGTTTTGCGGCCCGGCGGATTTCGCGACGCCCTTTCGCCGCCACATCTTTGACGTTTGCAGGCCATGGTATGCGGCTACCGTGCGTGACTTCACACAGCGCTCATGTTCGCGCTGAGGGGATTGCATGAATCGTCGCAACCTGCTCAATGGCGCCCTGCTCGGCGTATCCGCACTCGCGCTGCGCCCGGTGAGGTTGCTCGCCGCCGCCGATGATCCTTCCGCGCGGATACAGGCGCTGGAAAAAAAGCACGGAGGACGCTTGGGCGTATCCATCCTCGATACAGGCAACGGGCGTCGCGTGGCGTATCGCGGCAGTGAGCGGTTCCTCATGTGCAGCACGTTCAAGGTGCTTGCAGTGTCTGCGGTGCTTGCGCGCGTGGATCGCGGCGCCGAGCGTCTGGACCGACGCATCGTATTCGGCAAGGAAGCGGTGTTGAGCTACGCGCCGGTCACGCGTCTGCATGCTGGCGCACCCGGCATGACCATAGCCGAGCTCTGCGAGGCCGCGATCACCGTCAGCGACAACACGGCTGCCAATGTGCTGCTCGCAAGTTTGGGCGGGCCTGAGTCAGTGACCGCTTTCGTGCGTGGCTTGGGCGATGCGATAACACGGCTCGATCGTGCGGAGCCCGATCTCAACGTAGGCAGTCCCGGCGATATCCGCGACACCACAACGCCGAATGCGATGCTTGCAACCCTGCAGGGCTTATTGCTCGGCAACGTGCTCAGCGTCATTTCGCGCGAACGATTGCTGACCTGGCTGCGCGCCACCAGCACCGGCATCAACAGGCTGCGCGCCGGCCTGCCTGCAGGCTGGACGGCAGGCGACAAGACCGGCAGTGGCAGTCGCACGGAAACCAACGACGTTGCCATCTTCTTTCCACCGCAGCGCAAGCCGCTGCTGGTGACAGCGTACTACGCGGGTTCACCTGCTGACGCGGCCACGCGCAGCGCCGTGCTGGCCGACGCAGGTCACATTGCTGCGTCGATCTAGGGAATCAGGAATGCAAGCCTGCAAGGTTCGGATGGCCGTGGCACTTGCGGATGTGGTATTCCGTTGACCTTGTTGGAGCGGTTGAATGGCTCGCGCGGTCTTGTTCCTGCGGCGCAGGATGCCGCTGGACCGGACCGGGGGCGATTCGATCGCGATCGGGTTTGATTTTCCAATCAGGAGTTCAGCATGAAACGGACCTGGATCATGAGCGTCATCGGCTTGCTCGTCATGAACACGGCGGTGGCCGCGCATAAGTGTCCCTCCATTGACGCATCGTTGCTGGACAAGGGAATTTTCCAGGCCACGTCGTGGCGGGTGGTATCCGGTGGGGCTGGCGAATGCAGCTTCATGACAGCGAACACGAGCATCAATTTCGGCTTCAATCACATCGCCTCAGAATCGACGGAAGCGGCCACGGCCGCAGCCGTTGAAATGCGCGAGGCGGTCGCCGGAAAGAGCGTTGTCGTACCCACGCCGTCACTGGGCGAGCAGGGTTTCATCTACCAGCCGAAGAACGACGTGGGCAAGGTCGATCCCACGTCGATGTTCTTCTACGGCCACCGTGGCAGCCTCAATGTCTCGGGGTATCTCAATCTCAAGGACGCCATTACGCCTGCTCAGCAGGAATTCATTGCGAACCTGCTTGCATCGACACTCGGTGCCGCAACAGACCCGCAAGCGCTTGCGAAGGAAGCCCAATGTCCTTACCTCGATGCGGCACTGGTCAAGCGCCTGCTGCCCTCGGGCGC
Organism: Dokdonella sp.; assembly: GCA_039915385.1. GTDB lineage: Bacteria > Pseudomonadota > Gammaproteobacteria > Xanthomonadales > Rhodanobacteraceae > Dokdonella_A. Next base: position 789 of record JBDSNK010000346.1, on the reverse strand, counting down.
GCTGTCGACGAGCGTGCCCGACGCCAACAATTGCGTGGTCTCGACGGACGGCAAGGTCATCGTCGTTGCCGTGACGAAAAGTGCACGAAGTCGGCAGATGGCGGAGAACGCCCTAAATAACGCAAACTGCACCGTCGAAGCGTTGCCGAAACTCGGCACCGCCGCCGGCATCGCGCATCACTGCAGCGAGGGTAATCCGCGCGCAGAAGTGACGTTTGCGGCCGGCGGGCGGATGTTCAAGTTGATGTTTCTGCCGTCCGCTGAGCCGAGCCCTGACGAGCGCGATGCGTTGGTGGAATTGGGTCAATTCGCGGCGCACAAGTGAATGCGATTGGGGTCGAGTCGGTGCGAGCGCAATTGAGGCGAGAATGGCCGCGCCTACTGAGCGCGACACCGCGCAGGAGCAACTGTCTGCAGGGGCGGCTTCAGCCGCGATGCTCTGGCGTGGACTTCTACCGAGCGACGTGCGGACCCTTGTCCGCATACGCAGTTCTCCACCGCCTTGAAGCGGAGGCCCTGAAGCATCGTTCGCTTGTCGCCGGGATCCTGGGCGCGAGCATGGGTAGGAGCTGCCGCTCCGGCGCGGCGGAAAGTGTCGTTCAAAAGCGCCTGTTTTCTCGCCAAGCGCTCGAATCAGTTCACGGCGTTCGCACACGCGTCAGTCGGCGATAGCCTCACCGGATCCTCCGAGTTCCGTCGGGAAGTCCTTGAGCTTGGGTAGCCCGTCCTTCATCCGCAGCACTGTTTCCGCATAGTTCACGTGAACACCCGGCGCGAACGTGACCGCGG
>JBDSNK010000332.1:0-10274 GCA_039915385.1 Dokdonella sp. | reverse complement strand
GGCCTGCGCGTCGTCGTCGACAACGCGCCGCATTGCTACAACGCGCTTGGCGCGGCGCACAGCCTGTACAAACCGCTGGAGGGGCGCTTCCGCGACTTCATCGCGATCCCGAAGGCGAACGGGTATCAATCCCTGCACACCGTGCTGTTCGGTCCGTTTGGCGCGCCGATCGAGATCCAGATCCGCACCGAGGACATGGATGCGATCGCCGACCGGGGCGTCGCTGCGCACTGGATCTACAAGACCGACTCCATGCCTTCGAACAATGCGCAGAGCAGGGCGCGCGAATGGGTTTCGAATCTGGTTGATCGGCAATCGAACATGCCGTCGTCGCTGGAGTTCATCGAGAACGTCAAGATCGATCTGTTCCCGGACGAAGTCTATTTGTTCACGCCGAAAGGTCAGATCCTTGCATTGCCGCGCAACGCGACAGCGCTCGACTTTGCGTATTTCGTGCATACGGATGTCGGTGACCATGCCGTCGCCGCACGTGCTGACAAGAAACTGGTGCCGCTGCGCACGCCGCTGGTCAGCGGCCAGACTGTCGAGATCGTCACGGCGCCATCGGCCAATCCGAGCCCGCAGTGGCTCGAGTGGGTCGTGTCTGGACGTGCACGTACGGCGATCCGTCACCACCTCAAGCGCCTGCAGCACGAAGACGCTGTTGACTTCGGCCATCGCATGCTCGATCGCGCGCTCGATGCGCAGGGCGCGTCGCTCGAATCGATCCCGCACGCGTTGCTCGATCGTTACCTCGCCGAGCAAAAGTTCAAACGCCTCGAGGAACTGCTCGCCGATATCGCGCTCGGCAATCGTGTCGCCGACACGGTGGCGCAATCCCTGTTGTCGGGCAAGGGCGAACCGTCACACGCGACACGGCTGCGCAGCAACGAGAAGATCATGATCACGGGAGCCGAGCGTGGCGTCCTAAGCTTCGGCAACTGCTGCCATCCGCTGCCCGGCGACGACATCATGGGTTATCTGTCCGCCGGCAAGGGCATCGTCGTACATCGTTTCGAATGCCCGAACGTGCCGGAGTTTCGCAAGTCGCCCGAGCGCTGCATCGAAATTGCGTGGGATGCGGACGTGCATGGCGACTACAAGGTTGAACTGCGCCTCGAGGTCACGAACAAGCCGGGCGTGCTCGCCCAAGTTGCCGCGGCGATCGCGGAAGCAGGTTCGAACATCGAGAACGTCGAGTACAAGGAACGCGACGGCATGACCGCGACGATGCTGTTCACGATCGAGGTGCGGGATCGCAAGCACCTTGCCGACGTGATGCGCCGCGTGCGTCGCCTGCAGGTTGTCACGGCGGTACGCAGGCATCCACTCTGACTCGGGCCCGGCGCGGCAGCCTCACGTGCAAGCAAAAGCGTGGCGCGGTTGCTATCCTCCGCTTCCGTTCCTCATTCCCGGGTCTTCAATGTCTCGCACGATCATTCACACAGACTACGCACCAAAGGCCATTGGTCCGTATTCGCAGGCTGTGCGCGAAGGCCAGACGGTATATCTCTCCGGCCAGATTCCGCTTGATCCGGCGACCGCTGAACTCGTTGGCGGCGACATCACCGTGCAGGCGCGGCGCGTTTTCGAAAATCTGACGGCCGTCTGCGCAGCAGCCGGCGGTTCGCTCAGCGACATTGTGCGCGTAGGTGTCTACCTGATGGACTTGGGTGACTTCGCGGCGGTCAACGCGGTGATGGCCGAGTACTGCAAGCAGCCGTATCCGGCGCGTTCGACGATCGGCGTATCGGCGCTGCCGCGCGGCGCGCGCGTCGAAGTCGACGCGATCATGGTCATCGCCTGATAAACCGCGTCTGCACGTGTCGAGGGTATTCTCCATCGGCGGTCTGGACATCCGCGGCTAAGGTCGACGGTGCATGCCGCGCCACGTCGACAATCCCGCTGTCGCAATCAAAGACGCAAGCCTTGCGCTGCTGACGTCGCTGGCCGGCGTCGGGCCGTCGCTTGCGCATGCGTTCGGGCGCATTGGCCTCGTGCATGTGCAGGATCTCTGGTTTCATCTACCGCTTCGCTACGAAGACCGTACGCGCATCATGCCGATTCGTGATCTGTGCGTCGGCGACAGGGCGCAAGTCGAGGGCGTTGTCGAAGCCATCGAGCGGGGCTTCCGATTTCGACCGCAGCTGCGCGTGGCGATCAGCGATGCATCGCACGCCACACTCAGTTTGAGATTTTTCCACTTCAACCGTGCGCAAGCCGATCAGCTGGCGCCGGGGACGCGCGTACTGTGCTACGGCGAAGTTCGCCAAAGTGCGCACGGGCCGGAGATGGTCCACCCGGAATACAAACGCGTGTCCGGCGATGGCGTCGTGCCCACCGAAGAGCGCTTGACGCCGGTCTATCCGACCACCGAGGGCCTAGGTCAGAAGCGCATCGCAGGCGTCGTGGCGCGGGCGTTGGAACGCTTGCCGGAGGAGGCGCAGCTCGAGCTCATTCCGCAGGCCTTGCGCGCGCCGCTCCAGCTTGCGTCGCTGCGCGAAGCTTTGCTGACCGTGCATCGACCACCGGCTGATGCGGATATCGGGGCGCTCCTGCTGGGTAGGCATCCGGCGCAGCAACGGCTCGCGTTCGAGGAGCTGCTGACCCATCACCTGAGCCTCAAGCGGCTGCGCGCGCAGGTGCGCAGACATGCCGCGCCCATACTGGCGGGAGAGGGACACTTGCGCGCCGCATTGCGCGCGAACCTGCCCTTCGCGATGACGGGCGCGCAGCAGCGGGTTGTCGCGGAAATCGAAGGAGACCTGGCCAAACCCGTGCCCATGCTCCGCCTCGTGCAGGGTGATGTCGGATCCGGCAAGACAGTCGTGGCGGCGCTCGCGGCGATCGCAGCAATCGAATCCGGTTACCAGGCGGCGCTGATCGCGCCGACCGAATTGTTGGCCGAGCAGCATTGGCAACTCTTCCAGAAATGGCTGCAGCCGCTTGGCATCGAGCCGGTATGGCTGGCGGGCAAGGTGCTTGGGCGGGCACGGGACGCTGCGCGTGCAGCAGTCGCAGCCGGCGCGCCGATCGTGATCGGCACCCATGCGCTGGTGCAGGAAGGGGTCGTGTTCAAGCAGCTGGGTCTCGCGATCATCGACGAGCAGCATCGCTTCGGTGTGCACCAACGCTTGAGCTTGCGCGACAAAGGTCGCAACGGCGATATTGTTCCGCACCAGCTGGTGCTGACCGCGACGCCGATACCGCGCACCTTGGCGATGACCGCCTATGCCGATCTCGACGTCTCGGTGATTGACGAGCTGCCGCCCGGCCGCACGCCGGTGCAGACGGTCGCCATTTCGTCCGCACGTCGTAGCGAAGTCATCGAGCGCATCCGTGTAGCCTGCGCCGAAGGACGGCAGGCGTATTGGGTCTGCACGCTGATCGAGGAATCTGATCAGCTCGAGGCGCAAGCGGCGGAAGTCGCATTTGCGGAACTTACCGCCGCGCTGCCCGGGTTGCAGATCGGGCTCGTGCATGGCCGACTGAAGCCGAAGGACAAAGCAGGTTCGATGGACGCGTTCAAGCTTGGCGACACGCGCGTGCTCGTCGCGACGACGGTGATTGAAGTCGGCGTCGACGTACCAAATGCGAGCTTGATGGTGATCGAAAACGCCGAGCGTCTTGGCCTGGCGCAGCTGCATCAATTGCGCGGGCGTGTCGGCCGCGGCAGCGCCGCGTCGAGTTGCGTGCTGCTGTACCAGACGCCGCTGTCGCGGCTGGCGCGCGAGCGCCTCCAGGTCATGCGCGAGACCAGCGACGGTTTCCGCATCGCCGAAAAGGATCTGGAACTGCGTGGCCCAGGTGAATTGCTCGGAACGCGTCAGACGGGCCAGCTCGAATTCCGCGTTGCCGATCTCGCGCGCGACGCATCGCTGCTACCTTCGGTGCAGCAGGTTGGCGAAGCGTTGCTGCACGATCACCCGGAACTCGCCGAGCGTCTGATCGCTCGCTGGATCGGCGGCGCAGCGCGTTACGCCGGAGCATGAAATCCGACCCCGTTCAAATCAGGAAATCCATCGTGATGAAGCTGCTGATTGACACCGACCCCGGCGTGGACGACGCGCTCGCGATCTTGATGGCGCATGCGAATGCGGACGTGGTCGGCCTGAGCGTGGCGGCCGGCAACGTCGGCCTCGGTCATACCGTCGGCAATGCGTTGAAGCTGATCGATGTGATCGGCACGAACACACCGGTATTCGCGGGGTGCCCGTCACCGTTGGTGCTGCCGTCGCCCGGCGCGGGCTTCGTGCATGGCGAAGATGGATTCGGCGACACCGCGTACCTGCCCTCTGCACGCACGGCGGCGGATGAGCACGCGGCGTCTGCGATCGTGCGGCTCGCGAAAACCTTTCCGGGCCAATTGACCCTGGTTGCGTTGGCGCCGCTGACCAACCTGGCACTCGCACTACGCCTCGATCCCGAGCTGCCATCGCGGTTTGCGCGGCTGGTGATCATGGGCGGCGCGGTCACTGGCCGCGGCAATATCCATCTGGCGCCGGTTGAGTTCAATATCGGCTTCGATCCCGAAGCCGCACACGTGGTCTTTTCGGAATGGCCGCAGTTCGAACTGATTGACTGGGAAGCCTGTGTGCGTCACGCCATGGCTTTCGACTGGTTCGATGCGATGGTTGCCTCGGGCGACGCGCGCGCGGGATTCTACGCGGCCATCTCGCGCAAGGCGCGCGCGTTCAACGAGGCGCGCGAGCGTCGAGGCATGATCGTCGCAGACGCGCTGGCTATGGCAGTCGCGCTCGACCCGGGCATCGTCACGCGCGCCGAGCATCATCATGTAGGTATCGAGCTGGCGGGTACGCTGACCCGAGGCGCCACCGTGGTCGACTGGGGGGATCGCTTTGGCCGCCCTCCGAACGCACGCATCGTGCTGGATGTCGATCAGGCAAAATTTCAGGTGCTGGTTTCGGATGCGCTGGGCGCATAGGCGCCCTGATTTGGCCCTTGACCGTGAAACTTGCGTTGGCGGGCGCCCTACGGCTAAACTGCCGCTCTTTTATCCCCGCCAAATCTGCGGAGCAGGACCCATGAAAGCCGATACCCATCCGAACTACAAGCCGGTCGTGTTCCAGGACATCTCCAGCGATTTCTCGTTCCTGACCCAGTCGACGATGTCCAGCAAGGACAAGATCAAGTGGGAAGATGGCCAGGAATATCCGCTGATCAAGGTGGAAATTTCCAGTCATTCGCACCCGTTTTTCACTGGCAAGCAGAAGGTTGTCGACACTGCAGGTCGCATCGACAAGTTCAAGCGCCGTTACGCGAAGTAATCAAGCGAAGAAGGGTTCGGCCAGCGTTCGCGCGGTTGCATCCAGATCGATCCAACCCAAACACCGGCCCCGCGGCCGGTGTTTGCGTTTGTAGTCCGCATGATTGGATTTTTTCGGATAATTCACAAAGATTTCGTAATCGCCTCGATGGCGTCGCTTGATCCACGCCCTTCGCGACCGTATGTTGCCGTGCAATAATTGCGCGCTGACCGCGGCTTTGCATTGCGGTCGTTCATCGCATTCCTCGTCTGCCGCTCGCCGCCGCGCGCGCGAGGCGGTCGTCCGCCGAAAGGAGTTGAGCCGTGTCCGATAGAACCGTCCAGATTACCGATTCCGCGACGAACAAGAGCAGTACGTTCCCGATCGTCACCGGCACGCTAGGCGACCCGGCGATCGACATCGCCAAGCTCAACAAGGACACCGGCTACTTCACCTTCGATCCAGGGTTCGGTGCAACGGCGGCAACGCGCAGCGCGGTCACCTTCATTGATGGGGACGCCGGTGTGCTGCTGTATCGGGGTTACCCGATCGAACAACTCGCCAAGCAGTCGAATTTCCTTGAAGTAGCCTATCTCCTGATCAATGGCGAGCTGCCCGACAACGCGAAGTTTTCGGCGTTCGAGGACGAAGTTACGCATCACACGATGATGCATGAGTCGCTCAAGAACTTCCTGCACGGGTTCCACTACGACGCCCATCCAATGGCGATGTTGTGCGGATCGGTCGCGTCGCTGTCAGCGTTTTATCACGATACGCTCGACATGAATGATCCGGAGCAGCGCCGCCTCGCCGCGATCCGGTTGATTGCGAAGGTTCCTACCATTGCAGCTGCCGCGTATCGCTATTCGATCGGCTGGCCGGTGCGTTATCCGCGCAACAATCTCGATTACGTGACACGCTTTCTGCACATGATGTTCGAGGTTCCCAGCGAGCCGCTGCAGTTGAGCCCTGTTGCAGCCAAGGCTCTGGATCTGTTGTTCATCCTGCACGCCGATCATGAGCAGAACGCGTCGACATCGACCGTACGTCTCGTCGGATCGACCGGTGCCAATCCTTACGCCTGTGTTGCCGCTGGCATCGCTGCGCTATGGGGCCCGGCCCATGGGGGCGCCAACGAAGCCGTGCTGAAGATGCTCGGCGAGATCGGTGACGCGAAAAACGTCAGCAAGGCGGTCGACAAGGCCAAGGACAAGAATTCGGGTTTCCGATTGATGGGCTTCGGCCATCGCGTCTACAAGAACTTCGATCCGCGTGCGACCATCATTCGCGAGATGTGCCACAAGGTGCTGGCGGATCTGCACGTCAATGATCCGCTGCTGGACGTTGCGCTTGAGCTCGAGCAGGCCGCGCTGAAGGACGATTACTTCATCGAGCGCAAGCTCTATCCGAACGTCGATTTCTATTCCGGCCTGATCTACAAGGCGCTGAAGATTCCGACTGAGATGTTCACGGTGATGTTTGCGATCGCACGCACGGCGGGCTGGGTCGCGCATTGGCTTGAGCAGCATCTTGATCCGGAAACGCGCATCGGCCGGCCGCGCCAGATATACACGGGCGCACCCAAGCGCGATTTCGTCGGTCTCGCCAATCGTTGATGAATCGCGCTTCGCGTTGCCGTCCACAGCGCGATCGCGTCAATTGCGCAGCAATTCTTCCAATCCCGCCAAGCTGGCGCGATGCATCGGCTTCTCACTCAGACGGTCGAGCGGTGCCTGGCGCAATACATCATAAGGCAGCAACGTCAGATCGATTGCGGTGTCCTCGGCACTGAACAGCAGCACGGGAAAGTCACGCGCTGTCTCGCGATCGAGACGTATGCGGCGGCTTTGCTCGTCGTAGGGAATGCCGCTTCCGAGCAGCTGGACGAGGACGTCTTGCGGCTGATCCGAATACAAATGCAGGCAGACTGCCGAATGCTCGTCTGCAGTGCCTTCGAGTACGGCGCCGACCAGGCGTGGCTCGTGGCGCGCCAAAAAGCGCATCGCCTCGCGCGCCACTTCGCGCAGCCGGCGCAAGGTGCGCTGCTGATCGCCACCATGGAACAGGCGCTGGTGTTCGCGCAGCGCGTCCTCGATCTCGCTGTTCTTCGGCAAGCTGGCTTCGTCGAAGATGCCCAGTTGCGCGGCGGCTTTTGCTTTCGCCCGCCCGTAGTCGCGTAGGCCACTCTCGCTGATCAGGCGGGCGGCCTCCACCGCAATTCGACGCCTGGTTTCCAGAGCGTGAAAGCTGTTGTCACGCCGCCCCGCCATCAGAATACGTCGTAGGCTTCGCGTTGCTCGCCGTTGGTGTCCTCGGTCTGCGGCGGTCGCGAAGCGAGTCGGGTCGCATCTTCGGTCTTCATGACCTCGAGGATCGCGCCGGGTTCGCCAGCGGCCGCGAGGAGGCCGCTGACCGGATCAATGCGCACGCGCGTGATTCCCGGCGGCATGTCAAACGCTTGTTCCGGCATGTCTTTCAAGGCCGCGCGCATGAAGTCGATCCAGATCGGTAGCGCGGCCTTGGCACCGAATTCGCCCTTGCCAAGGGAGCTGAAATCGTCGAAACCGACCCAGCAGCTGGCAACAAGTCTGGCGTTGAACCCGGTGAACCAGGCGTCGCGATGGTCGTTGGTGGAACCGGTCTTGCCCGCCAGATCATTGCGCTTGAGCACCATCGCAGCCGCGCCGGTGCCGCGCCGGATCACGTCGCGCATCATTGACGTGACGAGATAGGCATTGCGCGCATCAATTGCCCGCGGTGCCAGATGCGGCTGTCCAGACGCAGCCTGAGAGCCGCTGGCAGATCCGGCATGCGCGTTGCCAATGGGATTGAGCGCGCCAGTCGTTTCACTGGGTGTCGGAATCGCTGCATTGTCGCCACGCAGCCGTTCGGAACAGCTGGCGCAAGCGGTTGCGGGATCGGCGCGCCAGATAACCTTGCCGTCGCGATCGTCGATTTCGCTGATCATGTACGGATCGACCAGATAACCGCCGTTCGCGAATACCGCGTAGCCGCGTGCCATTGCGAGCGGCGCCACTGCAGCCGTTCCCAACGCCATCGACAGATTCTCCGGAATCTGGTCCAGCGAGAGGCCGAACCGCGTGATGTATTCGCGCGCGTAGTGCACGCCGATCGCGTCGAGCAGGCGTACCGATACGAGGTTGACGGATTTCACCAGTGCTTCGCGCAGGCGCATTGGTCCCTGAAACGTGTCGTCATCGTTCTTTGGTGACCATACGCCATCAGGCTTGGACGGGTCGGGAAACTGCACAGGCGCATCGTTGAGCACCGATGCGGGCGTGAACCCATGCTCGAATGCGGCCGAGTACAGGAACGGTTTGAAACCGGAGCCCGGCTGGCGTGCGCTTTGCGTCGCGCGATTGAACTTGCTGCGCTGGAAGCTGAGGCCGCCAACCATGCTTTCGATCGCGCCGTCTTCCGGATTGAGCGAGACGATCGCGGCTTCGGCAGCGGGAATCTGAGTCAGCTTCCAGCTGTCGTCCTTCACGTTGCGTATCAAACGAACGATATCGCCGCGCTTGAACACGTCGGCAAGGCTCTTGGCATTACCGTGGCGCGCCCAGGTCAGCGAGGCTTGATCGAGTGAAGCCTCTTTGCCGTCGCCAACATAAATCGTGACAGAGCCCTTGTCGCTTTGCGTGACCAGGCCCGGTTCCAGACTGGCGATGGAGCGGTAGTCGGCAAGCGCGTCGTCCCATTCGGACTTGCTCGCGGTCGCCTCGAGTTCGACATGCGTTTCCGCGCCACGATATCCGTGCCGCTGGTCATAGTTGATCAGGGCATCGCGCATGGCGATGACGGCGGCCTCCTGCTGCAGCGAATCGAGCGTGGTCTTGACCACATACCCGTCAGTCAGCGCGTTGTTGCCAAGCCGGTCGATGGCTTCCAGCCGCACCAGTTCGGCGAAGTACTGCGCATCCACTTCGACCGGGGCCTCATGCGCCTGCGCGAGATCGGGCTCCTTCAGCGCAGAATCGTACTCGGGCTTGCTGATGAACTTGTTCTCGAGCATGCGCCCGAGCACGTATGCGCGACGCTCCAGTGCACGCTGCGGTCGGCTCAGCGGATTGCCAGTCGAAGGGAATTTCGGGATCGAAGCCAGCATCGCGCATTCGGGAAGGGTCAGCTGGTCGAGCGTTTTACCGTAGTAAAACTCCGCCGCTGCGGCGATGCCATACGAGCGGTGGCCGAAAAAACTCTTGTTGAGGTAGAGCGCAAGAATCTCATCCTTGCTGAGCGCGCTCTCAATGCGGAATGCGAGGAAGATCTCAGACAGCTTGCGCGTGTAGCTGACCTCCGAACTGAGGAAAAACATGCGCGCGACCTGCTGAGTGATCGTGCTGCCCCCCGCAACGTGTTTGCTGCCGGTCGTTACGGTCAGCCAGACGGCACGCGCGATGCCCCCGGCGTCGATGCCGCGATGCGAGTAGAAGTCCGCGTCTTCGGCCGCGAGGAACGCCTGTTTGAGGCGTTCGGGTACCTCCTCGATCCGAACTGGCGTACGCTTTGTCTCCCCAAAGGTCGCGATCAGCTTGTCGTCGGCTGACTTGACCCGCATCGGCACCTGCAGGCGCACGTCCTTGAGCGTGTCGACCGATGGAAGGCGTGGCGCGATCAGCCAATAGGCAGTGCCCAGGGCAATTCCGCCAAGGATGACGCCAGCAAGCGCCAAGTAAAGCGCATAGCGCAGCAAGCGGAGAAATAGGGTCATGCGGCAGGACTTGTGATGCCAGTCAAGGTATGTAGCGTAAGTATCAGAGTATAGAGCGTATGTGATTGCGCGATATAGCACCTTAACGCGTCTAGGCATCGGCGATCAGCGGGGGTTAGTCGGTCGCAAGTGGCTGTCCGACCTCATTTTTGAAATTTTTCTGGACAGCCGTTGAAAAACCGTTAATGATCGTATTTAATGTAACGGCGCATCTTTCGCTCGTAAGAGCGCGTGGGAAGGGGAAAAAGTGTGGGCCTGTTCACACCTAAAGCGCC
>JBDSNK010000286.1:0-10010 GCA_039915385.1 Dokdonella sp. | reverse complement strand
GCCGGTCGATCAAGTGGGAAGTCGACCTGGTGCATAGCATTGCCAACAAGATGTTTGCGGTGATGTGCACGCTCGGCGCAGAACGCGGCCGCTTGTCGTTCCGGGTCGATACCGAGCGTTTCCTTGAACTGACCGAACAACCCGGCATGGGACCGGCGCCATACATGGCGCGCGCGTTCTGGATCAGCGTGACCGAGCCTGAGCGATTCACGCATGCGGAACTCGCCGCCTATGTGCGCCGCTCGTACGAGCTGGTGCGCGAAAATTTGCCGAAGAAGACGCAGGTTGCGCTGGGCGACTAGCGCTCTGCGCATCGACGAACGATGGATGGATGGCTCGATGAATCCGGATGACTTTCGCCGACTCGCCCTTGCGCTGCCAGAAGCGGTCGAAAGTGCCCATCTGGGCACCCCCGATTTCCGTGTCCGCGGCAAGATATTTGCGACGCTGGGTGCGGGCGCGGAGCCGCGCTGTGTGGTGAAGTTCACCCTTGAGCAGCAGGAAGTGTTCATGCGCGTGGATCCCGCCGCGTTCGAGCCGGTCAAGGGCGGCTGGGGTCGCAAGGGCTGGACGCACATTCTGCTCAGTAGCGCGCAGCCACCCATCGTCAGCGATGCGCTGGCGCTGGCCTGGCGCAACACGGCGCCGAAGAAACTTGCGGCCATGCTGCCGCCCAATACCGATTGACCTCATCTTTCAGCAACGGAAATAGTTCATGTCTGGCAAGGCCGACTCTGTAAAAACCATTTTCTTCGCGCTTGCCGCGAACTTCGCCATCTTCGTAACCAAGGCGTTCGCTGCCGTCGTTACCGGCTCCGGCGCGATGACGGCCGAAGCAGTGCATTCACTGGCCGACTGTGGCAACCAGTTGCTGCTCCTGCTCGGCCTCAAGAACGCAAAAGCGCCGCCAACGCCGGATCATCCACTCGGCCAGGGCAAGGCAATCTACTTCTGGTCGTTCCTGGTCGCGCTGTTGCTGTTTTCAGTCGGCGGCGCGTTTTCGATCTACGAAGGCATCCACAAGCTGAGCGCGCCCGAGCCGCTGAAGTGGCCGTGGCTCGCGGTCGGCGTGCTCACGTTCGGCATCGTCGCCGAAAGCATATCCATGTGGGGATGCCTTACCGAGATCAACAAGGTACGCGGCAAGCGCAGCCTGTGGGAATGGTTCCGCGAGAGCCGGCAGAGCGAATTGATCGTGATTTTTGGCGAGGACCTCGCTGCGTTGCTGGGTCTCGCGTTCGCCTTGCTGGCGGTGCTGCTGACCCTGGTTACCGGCAATCCCCTGTTCGATGCGATTGGCACGCTCGCGATTGGCGTGTTGCTGATCGTGGTCGCTGTGTTCATTGCGATCGAAGTCAAGGCCCTGCTGATCGGGCAAAGCGTCGATCCTGAACTGAAAGCTGAAATCCTGCAGTTCCTCAATGCACGCACCGAGATCGCACGCGTGTTCAACCTGATTACCCTGCAGCTCGGCGCCGATGTGATGGTGGCGATCAAGGCCGAGATGAGCCGTGACCTCTCGACCAAGGGCGTCGTCGATTCGATCAATGCGGTCGAGAAGGACATGAAGGCGAGGTTTCCCGAGATTCGCTGGTCGTTCTTTGAACCGGATGTCGCTGACTAGCATCATGACGTTTGTGCACTGATTCCATGCGCCCCGTCGCCGCGACTGAACCCATGCGGATGACCACGAGCGCGCGACGGACTGCGTTCGCATGGATGGGGTACGCCTGCGCGTGGCTTGCGCTGGGCGTGTGGCTAGGCGTGAACGCGATCATCGGCTACCGCAATGCCGGTCGCGCAATTGCTGCGTGGGAACCGCTCACCTGGGAAGTCAGCAGCGTTGCGATGATGGCGATCCTCGCCATTGCCGTCTATCGCTTCGAACAACGTTTTCCGCTGTCGGGCGCGGACTGGCCGCGTCGCCTGCCGGTGCATGTGCCAGCGGCGATCCTGTTTTCGCTGCTGCACACCGCAGGGATGGTCACGATTCGCCGACTCGTCTACGCGTCGCAGGGCGAACACTACGACTTCAACGATCCATGGCTCGGCTTCGTGTACGAGCTGCAGAAGGACCTGATCAGCTACGCTGTGATCGTCGGTTTCTGTATCGCCTGGCGTGCGATACGCGCGCGGCGCGAGCGCGAACTGGCCGTCGTGCGACTTGAACGCGATCTCAGCGAAGCGCGCCTCGCGCAGCTCACCGCGCAAATCGAACCGCATTTCATGTTCAATACCTTGAATGCCATCTCCAACCGCATGCACGAGGACGTCGACGCGGCGGATCGCATGATTGCCGCGTTCGCGGAATTGCTGCGTGCCGCACTCAGCGAATCGGGTAGCGCGCGGGTGCGCGTGTTCGACGATGTCGTCTGGCTGGAACGTTACTTCGAACTCATGCGCGAGCGTTTTCGCGGCAAGCTCGAGACCCGTGTCGTGGTCGAGCCTGCGGCGCGCAATGCGTGGATTCCGCGCCTGCTGCTGCAACCGCTGGTCGAGAACGCGTTCGAGCACGGCCTGAAGTCGGGCAGGGGCCTCGTTGAAGTCGGTATTCGCGCCGATGCCGGGCAACTGCACTGCACCGTCGACGACGACGGCGTTGGCGCGAGCGCGGATTTGGAGCCAGGCGTCGGCCTTGCGAATGTGCGCAGTCGACTGGAGCTCATGTATCCGGCGCGCCATCGATTCGACATCGTCGCACGGCCTGGCGGCGGCACCCGCGTCGAGATCATCATTCCGCTGGCGACCGATGAATGAGATCCGCGTCGCCATCGTCGAGGACGAGCCGCCAGCAACGGCGAAGCTGCGGCGATTGCTCGCAGCCCATGCCTGGTATCGCGTCGTTGCCGAAGCGGACGATGTGTCGGGCGCACTCGTGGCCTTGCGTGAGGCGAAACCCGACCTGCTGTTCCTCGATATCCAGCTTGGTGCTGAAAATGGATTTGACCTGCTCGCACGCGCGTCGCCGCCATATCCGCTGATCGTGTTTACGACCGCGTTCCATGAGCACGCGCTGCGTGCGTTCGAGTTTGCCGCGCTCGATTACCTGCTCAAGCCATTCGATCGAGAGCGATTCGCGCGCTGTCTTTCGCGCGTCGACGAACGCCTGGGTGAGCGCCTCCAGGCGGAACGCGAAGGCGAGGGCGGGGCAGCCGACGAGGAACGCTTGCGCCATTTGGGCACCCATCTCGGGCACACGCCGCGATTGAGTCGCATCGTCGTGCATGAACGCGGTCGCTCGCTGATCGTGCCGATCGCCGACGTGCATCGACTGAGCGCGGCGGGCAACTATGTGGAAGTCCACACGGCCACGCGTTGCCATCTCGTGCGCTCGACGCTCGCTCGCCTGGCGCAGCGCCTCGATCCCATCGAGTTCCTGCGCGTGCACCGCTCGCATCTCGTGCGCTCGGATTTCATCGCCGAGATCGCGCCATGGGCGCACGGCGACCTCAAGCTCGTCTTGAAGGACCGCAGCGAACTGCTGCTGAGCCGTCGCTACCGCAACCTGCTGCCACCGGACTGGCGCGAGGCCTGAAAACAGCTTCGCATGGGTGACGTGCTGTGGATGTGGCGGCCAGTGGGCCCCGCCAGGCAATCGGATATGTACGTGCGCATTTGCGTTCATGGGACGACGGATTGCGGCCGGACTGGTCACGCCAATGTATTACTTTGGCGCCGACGTCCCGTTTGCGTCGTCGCCAGTCCTTTTCGTCACAGACTCCTTGCCGCGGCGGCAGTCCGGGCCTCTAATTACCGCATCATGAGAGGACGATCGATGCGCACGTTGTTGATAGTGATGATGACACTGGTGGCGGGACGGATACAGGCGGCACCATTTGAATGGAGTGCATACGGCGGTGACGGCCGTGGCCAGCGCCATGCGCCGGTGGCGCAGATCACGCCGCAGAATGTCGGCCAGCTCGCGCTGGCATGGAGTTTTCGCACCGGCGAACTGGGCGAGGGCTTTGTGCGCGCGCACGACGCGCTGACCTTCGAGGCGACGCCGTTGCTGATCGGCGACACGCTGTACATCAATACTGCAACGGGCAAGGTATTCGCACTCGACGCGGCGAAAGGCACGCAACGCTGGGAATTTGATGCGCAGGTTCCGCGCGATCGCTACTACTCCGAGATGGCGACACGCGGTGTCAGCTACTGGCGCGATGAGCACGCGCCGACCGGCACCGCCTGCGCGCAGCGCATCCTGTTCGCGACCATCGATGTGCGCCTGCTCGCACTCGACGCGGTCGGCGGCAAGCGCTGCGCGGATTTCGGCGTCAACGGCGAGATTGCATTGTCGAAGGGCGTACGCCTGTCGGCGCGGCGTGTCGGCGACTACGAATTCACCTCGCCGCCAGCCATCGCGGGAGACGTCGCGATTCTCGGATCGTCGATTGGCGACAACGGCGGCACCGATCTCGAGCTCGGTGTCGTGCGCGCGTTCGACGTGCGCAGCGGCAAGGAGCTGTGGCATTGGGACCCGATTCCGCGCACCGCGACGATTCCGTCCGACGCGTCCAATCCCGATTTCAGCGATGTCGAAAGCCAGCAGGCGCGCTGGACGGGCGCAGCGAATGCGTGGGCGCCGCTGGCGGTGGATGTCGAGCGCGGTCTCGTCTTCATTCCAACTGGCTCGGCCAGCCCGGATTTTTTTGGCGGCGAACGGCCCGGAAACAAAGAGTGGGCAAATTCGCTGGTCGCGCTGCGGATCGCGACCGGTGAGCTCGTCTGGGCCCGCCAGCTCGTGCATCACGACTTGTGGGACTACGACGTCGCCTCGCAGCCCATGCTGGTCGACCTCGAACCCGAGGGAAAGACCGTAGCGGCGGTCGTGCAATTGACCAAGACCGGTCAGGTGTTCGTGTTCAACCGAGAAAACGGTGAGCCGTTGTTCCCGATCGAAGAGCGCGCAGTGCCGCAGGACGTGGTCGCGGGTGAAACGTCGTCACCAACGCAGCCGTTCTCATCGCTGCCGCCGCTGGTCTCGCATGCGCCGGTCAAACCCGAGGATGCGTGGGGCCTGACCTTCTGGGATCGCAATGCGTGTCGGGACAAAATCGCCGCGCTGCACAGCGAAGGCATCTTTACGCCGCCGAGTCTCGCGGGAACCATCCAGCGACCCGGCTACGCGGGTGGCTCCAACTGGGGTGGCGGTGCGTGGGATCCGCAGCGCAAATTGCTGATTGCGAACGTGATGGATCTGCCCATGATCGTCGCGCTGGTTCCGCGCGATCAGCTCGCCGCCGAGGACGACTCGGGCGACTACAAGGAATGGGAATTCGCAGCGCAGCGTGGCACGCCCTACGGCATGCGCCGCACCGTGTTGAAGTCGCCGCTCGGTGCGCCTTGCATCGCGCCGCCCTGGGGCAAGCTGGTCGCGCTCGATCTTGAGCAAGGAAAGATTGCGTGGGAAAAGCCACTGGGCACGTCGCGCGACCGGGCGCCATGGCCATTCTGGGGCACCGAAGGCGTGCCCAACATGGGCGGTCCGATGACGACCGCAGGCGGCCTCACCTTCATCGGCGCGACGACTGACAACTTCCTGCGCGCATTCGACAACGCAAGCGGCGCGGAAGTCTGGAAGATGCGCATTCCAGCAGGCGCACAGGCGACGCCGATGAGTTACGAAGCTGGCGGGCGCCAGTTCGTGGTCGTCGCGGCCGGCGGCCATGCGAAACTCGGAACGACGCGCGGCGACTACGTACTCGCGTACGCGCTGCCCTGATTCCAGAGGTGCGCACGACTGCGCCTGTTGTGTGCAACATCGCCGCGCTGTTCTTTACTGGCGCATCGCGGCTGAAGCCGCTCCTACAGGTCGCACCTTGTTCTGTAGGAGCGGCTTCACCCGCGATGCTCGCGCGACGGTTTAGTGAATACCCATGCCAATCCCAAAGGCAAACGTGAACTTCCCGTGTTCGTACGGGAACGACGCAGGCCACAGGTGGACATCGTCGCTGAGCAGGAGTGGATAGACGACGTCACGCTCGTCGATCCGATGCACCTCGCTGCCACCGACATGCCCGCGCACGCTGAGCCAGCGTCCCGCTGGATAGTCCATCGATTCGACATAGCCCGGCAGCACGACGACGAAGCGACCGATTGACGGCACGCTTGTGTCCGGCCGTTGCGCGGCATCAAGCAGATGCGCGACGACCTCGACCTGCGTGGTGTCCGCAAGATTGTGCACGGCGATCACGCGGCCGCCCCAGACCACCGCCGCGTCGTGATAGCGTTCCGGTGCAGCGGCGACATCGAGTGGCGAAGACATCGTCGTCGTCGGCATGTCCTTGAACACCGGTGTCGCGCAGCCCTCGAGCAGCGTGAACACGATCGCAAACAAAGCCCCGATGGGGCGAATCGATGAGGGCAGGGCAGGCATGGGTGACTTCCACGAACGTGAGACCGGCGGCGTCCTATTCTCCACCGATCGCGCGCGGCTGGATATCGACGCGATCCACGCCTTCCTGCGCGATGAATCCTATTGGGTGCCGGGCATTCGCCGCGAGTACGTGCAACGCGCGATCGAGCATTCGATCTGCTTCGGCGCCTACGCCAATGGCCGTCAGCTCGCTTTTGCGCGTGTGGTCACCGATTGCGCTGGCTTCGCCTATCTGGGTGATGTGTTCGTTGCGGTGGACGCACGCGGCGGTGGTCTCGGCAAGCACCTGATGGACTTCGTCATGGCACACCCGGATCTGCAGCACATCCGGCGTTTCATGCTGGCCACGCGCGATGCGCATGGCCTCTACGAACAGTATGGCTTCACGCCGCTTGCCGATCCCGTGCGCATCATGGAACGCGTCGACAAGGATGCTCTTTCGCGTTGAATGCGACGGCGCGCGGTCGTGGCAATGCTTGTGGTGGCGAGACGCACCACCATCCCCACCCAACCGTCGGGCACCCTGCCCTCAAAGGCCCGGTCTGCACTTCCATGTGCAGCCGTTCGCCGGCGCGCGGCATGCCGCGCGAAAGCCCGGCTCACCCCTTGAAGGGGAGGGCTAAATCGAAAGGCTACAGCGCAGGCGTATCGTCGTGCAGCATCGCGTGACGCACGATCTTGATCGGCGCGAACCCCTGCTGCATGAAATGATCATGGAAGGACTTCAGATTGAATGAAGTGCCTTCCTTCTTTTCCATGTCCGCGCGCAACTTGAGGATTTCGAGCTTGCCCAGTGTGTAGTAGAGGTAGGTCGGGTCAGACGTGCCGCGCTTGGTCTCGACCACACCGACCGCATGCGACTGATAGCCTTCCTTGACGAAGAAATCGACTGCCTGATCGAAGCTGATCTGGTTGGTGTGCAGCTTGATGCCGACATAGAAGCGCGCATTGCGCAGCAAGGCATCCTGCAACTGGCCGAGCTTGAGAAGTTTCTGCTGGCGCACATCGTTCGGAAATACCGATTGCGCAAGTCCCGCGTCAAGCATCATCTGTTCGCAGTAGTGCGCCCAGCCTTCCGCGTTGGTATTCGCGCCGAGCAGTTTGCGCACGCGGTCGTGGATGTCGTGCATCCACAAGAACTGCACGTAGTGGCCCGGATAAGCTTCATGCACCGCGACATTGCTGATCACGGGGAAGTTGAACTGCGCCATGAATTCATCGGTGCGTTGTTTACTCCAGCTCGCATCAGGCAAGGTGACATTGAAATACGCTTCGTTCGCGGCGGCTTCGTAGGCACCCGGCGTATCCATCGACGCAAACGTGGTCGCGCGCATGAACGGTGGTGTTTCCTCCAGCGTCGGTCGCACTGTCGAGGGGATCGTGATGATCTGCTTGTCGTCGATGAATTTGGACAGCCCGTCGAACGTGGCGCGAAAGCTTTCGAGCAGCTTGGCCGGCTCGGGATGATCGGCGGCGAGATCAGCAAGCACCTGCGCCGAGGTCTTGCCCGGATCGAGTTCCTTCGCGACGCGAGTGAATTCGGCCTGGTTGCGATGGAGGTCCGCAAGATCGATCTCGATGAGCTTGTCCAGCGGCGTGTCGACCATTTCGTCGTACGCGAGTTTCTTGCGGAACGTATCTGCACCGATGCGATAGTCGCCGTTCGACTTCGGCAGCAGGTCCGCCTTCAGCCACGCGTGATAATCCTGCAAGGCCTTGATCACCGCGCCGTTGGATTCGGCAAACTGCTTCTTCAGATCGGCATCCGTCACGTCCTTGAACGCAGCCGTGGCGTCGTTCCCGAAGAACGCGATCAGACCGGGCAACTGCTCGATCGCGATCTCGGTATAGATCTTCGGCGGGTTCTTGAGGTTCTTGCGCGCCGCCTGGAACACGGCCGGCATGTGTTTCTCGCGTTCGACCAACACGCGCAGGCGTTCGGCCGATGGCGCGAACTTGCGCTCCATGATCACGAAGGCGCTGTTGGTGATGCCGCTCGAATAGATGTCCGGATTCTTTTCCCACGGACGGATTGTTTGCTGGGTCAGCAGGGTTCCATGGATCGTGTTGAGTACCAGCTGGCGATCGCCGCGTTCCATTTCACCGAGGCCGGCCGGGTCGATCGCGGTGAAGCGTTTCTCGAACCCTTGCAATGCCGCGACCGAGGCATCGACACCTGCACGGCTGTAGTCCTCGAGTTTGCCGTCGTAGGCATGCAAACCCGTCGCGGTGGCCGTGGTCGGGTTGGTCGGGAAATAGTAGATGTCGAAAAACTCGTCGGCGAGTTTGCCGAAGGCAGCGTCGGCGTGCGTCTGCGCAGCCGCATCGGGTGCAGGATCAGCCAAGGCGAGACAGGTGAAAGCGCCCGTCAGCAGCGCGGCGAAGATGAAGCGATAGATCGACGAATGTTTCGGCATGGTCAGTAGTTCCATCGGATGGGTGGAGCACTCGTGCATCGATCAGCTTGATCTGCGCCGGATGTCCCGCACAGTGCCTATAGTCCCGTACTGTCGGCCGTGGACCTTCAACGGCCGTGCGTTGCGGAATCCGTTTGCGCAAGCCAGCCGCGCGCTTGCTGCGTGCGCCAATGATCGGCACTCATTGCCGTTTCGAGCCGTGACGCGGCAGTCGCGAGCAAGCCGCGACCTTCGGTGCGATGCCCTTGCTGCAGGATCGCTTCGCCGACAAGCGCGTCGCACGCTGCGATTTGCCAGGCAGCCGGATCGAGGTCGGCTGCATAGCGTGCGCGCGCCTGGTTCGCCAGCATCTGTGCTCCGGCTGCATCGCCGCGCAGCAACGCAAGCTCGGCGGCGCTGCGGGATATTTTCGCGGCCGGGCCGGACCCGCTCTTCGCAGTCGCGCGATCGTGTGCCATCGCCTGGTCGATCTGCGCGCCCGCGCGATCGAGGTCCGATGCATTCGCTCGGGTACGCATCCACAGTGCAGCGCGCCCGAGCATGACATTCGTGTGCGCCGTACTCTGCGGCGAGAGCACTTGTGCATACAATTTTTCGGTCGCGTCGTATTCGCGTTCCGCGTCGCTGCGGCGCCCGAGTTCGGCATACGCGCCAGCGCGGCGCAGATGTAGTTGCGCAATGCGCAGACCGGGCGGGTCGGCGTGCGCGATCAGGATCGCCTCAGCCTTGTCGAGTTGCACGAGCGTTTCATCGGCGCGCCCGAGTTCGACCAGCACGCTCGCATGCGAAATCATCTGCTGCGCAAGTCCGACCGATTCGCCACTCACGTCGCGACGCAGCGCGATCGCACGTTGATACTCCGCGTCGGCTTCGTGCAGCAGACCGGCATCGGCAAGTGCGCTGGCGAGATTGCCGGCAGCGGTCGAATGATCGGCGCTGCGGCTGCGGCCGGCGTCGATGAGCAGAGCGATCGCGCGACGAAATTCAACGATTGCCGCGCGCGACTGGCCAGCTGAAGCAAGGACGTTCGCATAATTGTTGTGCAGCGCGGATTGACGGCTCGCGTAGCGGCCACCGAGGTGGTCGATGACCTCGACCGCCTCACCGCTCAACGCGAGCGACTGCGGCAAATCGGCCGGATTGCGCGAACGCATGCCCGCATACGACAGGCACGTCGCGAGCGTCACGCGCTGGCTGCCTTCGAGTTGGCGCGC
>JBDSNK010000229.1:0-11197 GCA_039915385.1 Dokdonella sp. | reverse complement strand
GTTCGCCGGTACTCGGCGTTTGTGCGTTTGCGCTGATATTGCGATGGCGCGTGATCAGACGCTGCCCGTATTCGAGCCAGCGCAGTTCCTCGACTGGCGACACTGAGATGTGGCTGTCCGAGCCAATACCGATCGCGCCGCCGGCGTAGAGCCAGGCGTTGAGCGGGAACAGCCCGTCTCCGAGATTCGCCTCTGTGGTCGGGCACAGGCCCGCAACGGCGCCCGTTGCGGCGGCGCGACGAGTCTCGTCATCGGTCATGTGGGTGGCATGCACGAGGCACCAGCGCCGATCGAGCGGCGCATGATCAAGCAGCCATTCGACCGGCCGCGCATTGCGGATTGCGAGGCTGTCCTGCACTTCGCCGATCTGTTCGGCGATATGGATGTGCACCGGCATCGACGACGCCGGCCGCTGGGCCGCGGATGGCGGAAGCGCACCGATGCCGGCGAGCACCGCGCGCATCGCATCGGGCGGCACGGCGCGCAACGAATGCAGCGCGATGCCGACATTCATCAATGGCGACTCCAGCGCACGCAGCCGTTCGACCAGGCGCAGGAAACCGTCGACATCGTGGCCGAAACGACGCTGGCGCTCGGACAAGGGCCGGCCGTCGAAACCGCCGGTCATGTACAACGTCGGCAGCAAGGTGAGACCAATGCCGGCTTCTTGAGCAGCTTCGACCAAGGCCAGCGACATCGCAGCTGGATCCGCATACGGCCGTCCATCCGGCTGGTGATGCAGATAATGGAATTCGCAGGCCTGGGTGTAGCCCGCCTTGAGCATCTCGACGTACAGCTGGGTCGCAATCGCGCGCAGTTCGTCCGGACCCACGCGACCGGCGAACGCATACATGACTTCGCGCCAGCTCCAGAAGCTGTCTTCGTGGCTTCCTTGCCTTTCGGCGAGGCCTGCCATCGCACGCTGGAATGCGTGTGAGTGCAGATTGACGATGCCTGGCAGCAGCCAGCGTGCACGCATGGTGTCTCTTGTCTTCGAAGCAGGCAAGTTCGCCTGCGCGCTCACGACCCTGCCCTGCGCGATCGCCACATTGACTGCATCGGCGAAGCTGCGATCGAGCCATAGGTGTTCGGCACTGATGGATGACGCGGACATGAAAACTCCATTGATTTCGTGCGCAGGCTAGCGAGGCAAACGCCACAACGCCAGCGTCGGCAACCGCGGAGATAGAGGATCACTAGTCGCACGCGAGGCCGCCACACGGTTGGAGCAATCTGAAGCAACCGCATTGTGAGTTTTTTTTCGAAATTCCGCCGCTGGAAGGTTGACCACGGCACGTGTCGGGTGCATAACATTCCAGCTTGGGGGGAAACCATCAACACCGCCGCTGTCTTTCTTGTCAGTGGAGCCAAACCATTGGGGATACATATGAACAAGAGATGGATTTTTTCATTCTTGGCTGCCAGTTGTTGGCTGGGGGCCGCCTATGCTGCGATTCCTGAACCGACCGCATTTCATGCCAAGGTAAAGCCGTTGTCCCAGGTCGACTCGGTTTCGTTCCCTGCGCTGAATCGAGCTGCGATCGCTACCGAAGACTCGGTCTCCGAGAGCCTCGACCAGCCACCGCGTTACGCGATCCCGCACAAGGTCAGCATTACGCCCGACAAAGACGGTACTTGGGAAAGCGTCGACGCGAAGACCAAGATCTGGCGCTATGTGGTGAAGACACCGGACGCGACATCTCTGAACGTCGGCTTCACCCAATTCTATCTGCCGCAGGGCTCGAGCCTGATGCTCTACTCGCCGGACGGAAAGCGCACGCGCGGTCCGTTCACCGATGCGGACAATCGCTCCTACAAGGAATTCTGGACGCCCGTGATTCTCGCCCCGGAAATCGTCATTGAGTTGACGATACCCAGCGCGCAAATTCCGAAGCTGGAACTGAGGATCGGCCAGATCGGCCAGGGTTACCGCGGGTTCGGCACCGGCAGCGACAAATCCGGTTCATGCAACATGGACGTTGCCTGCCTCACGGCGAACGATCCCTGGCAGGAAAACGTGCGTGCAGTCGCGGTGATCTCCACCGGCGGCAGCAACTTCTGCACCGGCTCGCTGGTCAACGACACGGCCGGCGACACCAAGATGTATTTCATGACGGCGCACCACTGCAGCATTACCGGCAGCGCCGCATCGCTGGTCACCTATTGGAACTACCAGAACTCGATTTGCCGCCTGCCCGGAAGCGTTGCTAGCGGTGCAGCGGGCGACGGCGCGCTGACCCAGTTCAACACAGGCTCCACCCTGCGAGCAGACAATGCGCCGTCGGATTTCACCCTCGTCGAAATGACGGAGGCGCCGAACCCGGCGTTCAATCTGTTCTGGGCCGGTTGGGACCATACGCCTTACTCGAGTACGGGCGGCCCCGGCAACGGTGACTTCGCCTGCACCTCGTCGAGTCTTTGCGCGGGCATCCATCACCCCAACACAGACGAAAAGCGCATCACGTTTGTGGCGGACAACACGACGACGACGAGCTACAACACGCCGGCCATTCCCGGCGACGGCACGCACGTGCATTCGATGTGGGATCCGAACCCTGTCTTCCCCCCAATCCGGCCACGGTAATTCCGCCGCAGGTCACGGAGCCGGGCTCGTCGGGTTCGCCGCTGTACAACGCTCAACGTCGCTACATTGGTCAGTTGCATGGCGGACCATCGGCGTGTGGTGCGACCGGCGCCAGTCTTTCCGACTACTACGGCCGATTCTCGGTTTCATGGGAAGGTGGCGGCACGGCGGCCACGCGCCTCAAGGACTGGCTCGATGCTGGCAATACCGGTGCGCAGGCGATCGACGGTCGCAACCTGTGCGTCGCCGCTCCCGTACCTGGCAATCTCATTGCCGTCGCGAACGGCAACAACAAGATCGATCTGACCTGGGATGCCTCGACCGGTGCCGACAGCTACAAGGTGTATCGCGGCGACGGCGCCTGCCCCGGCACGAACTGGCAAATGATCGCCGACAACGTGGCGACGCCGGCATATTCGGATACCACGGTATCCGGCAGCGGGACCTATTCCTATGCCATCACCGCGTTCACTACGGCCGAGACCTGCGAATCCGCACACAGCGGCTGCACAGCGGCCACCGCGACCGGAATCTGCACACTGCCGCCGACCTTTGCTGGCCTGACCACTGCAAGCAGCAGTGCGAACGCGACCTGCGGCGTCGATCTCGGCTGGAGCGCAGGCACGAGCAACTGCAGTGCCAATCCGGTCACGTACAGCATCTTCCGCTCGGCTACAGCCGGCTTCACGCCCGATGCCGGCAACCGCATTGCGAACTGCCAGTCCGGCACCAGCTTCCACGACAGCACGGTCGCCGATGGCACGACCTACCACTACATTGCGCGTGCCGAAGATGACACCGTCAACGGCAGCGGTTCGTGCAACAGCGGCAACGAAGACACCAACATCGTCGAGCAGTCTGCGGCACCTGCTGGTCCGCCCGGGCCGGTGGGCATCGATGACATGGAACTGGGCGGAACCAATTGGGTCGCCAGCGGCAGCGGTGCCGGCGCGAACTTCACTCTCGTGACCGACCAAAGCCATTCGCCAACGCATTCCTGGTTCTCCCCGGATGCGGCCGCGGTCGGTGACCATTCGATCGCCACGGCGAGCCCGTTGACCATTACCGCGAGCACGACGTTCGATTTCTGGCACTCGTTCAACACCGAAACCAACACGGGCGCTACGACGTTTTACGACGGTGCCGTGCTGGAGTATTCGCTGGACGGCACAACGTGGACCGACATCCTCGCCGCCAACGGCACCATTCCCGCTGACCCTGCCCGCATCACTACGGGCGGCTATTCGGGAGTCATCAGCTCCGGCTTCAGCAATCCGCTTGCCGGGCGCATGGCCTGGTCCGGCAACAGCAACGGATTCGTGCATGTGGTCGTCAACATGACGGATTTCATCGGTACGACCGCCTCGTTCCGCTGGCGTCTGGGTAGCGACAGTTCCGTCTCCAAGCCCGGCTATTGGTTGGACGACGCACCAGCGGCAGTCGGCACACAGTGCATGCTCGATGACGTCATCTTCCAGGACGGCTTCGAGTCCCTGGTACCGTAGTTCTCGATACGGCAGCGACAAAGGGGCCGCCTCGTGCGGCCCCTTTTTTTTCGCTCCAATGACGAGCGGATGTGGTGTCTTCCCTTGCGTCCGGCAATGGCGCAGGCCGCGAGCACCGGTACAAGCAAGTCCCAACGCATTCTGCGAACGCACGGTCTGCGATACTGAGAAAGTAACGGAGATCTCGTGCGATGAATCCACTCTGGGACGGCCTGCTGCGCGACTGCTGCCTCGCGACCATGGCTGATGGCGGCTACGGCCTGATCGAAAAGGGTGCGATTGGCTGGAAAGATGGCTTGCTGACGTATTCCGGATCGATCGACAATTTGCCCGCAGCGCCACATGAACTCGCGACACATGTCGCATCAGCCGCCGGCCGCCTGGTCACACCGGGCCTGATCGACTGCCACACGCATCTGGTTTTCGGTGGCGACCGCGCCGACGAATTCGAGCGGCGCTTGAACGGTGCCAGTTACGAAGAAATCGCGCGTAGTGGTGGCGGCATCCTCTCCAGCGTGCGCGCAACACGCGCTGCCAGCGAGGACGCACTGCTCGCGCAATCCCTGCCGCGAGCGCGTGCCCTGCTCGCCGATGGCGTGACGACCATCGAGATCAAATCCGGCTACGGTCTCGATCTGGACAGCGAATCGAAGATGTTGCGCGTTGCACGACGAATCGGCACGGAGCTCGGCATCGGTGTGCGCACGACCCTGCTCGCGGCGCATGCGTTGCCACCGGAATTCGCCGGCCGCACGGACCGCTACATCGACGAAATTTGCACCACGCTGCTGCCTGCCATCGCAGGCGAAGGCATCGCCGACGCCGTCGACGCATTCTGCGAAAAGATTGCCTTCACGCCTGCGCAGACGCGTCGCGTGTTCGAGAAAGCGCGCGAGCTGGGCCTGCCGGTCAAGTTGCATGCAGATCAATTGTCCGACCTCGGCGGCGCGACGCTGGCGGCGGAATTCCACGCGCTTTCCGCCGATCACCTGGAATGGACCAGCGAAGCCGGTGCACGTGCCATGGCCGACAATGGCACTGTCGCCGTGTTGCTACCCGGCGCGTTCTACGCGCTGCGCGAAACGAAACTTCCACCCATCGACGCCTTGCGCGAACACGGCGTACCGATTGCGATCGCCAGCGACATGAATCCTGGTACCTCGCCTCTGCTCTCGCTGCGCCTCGCCCTCAACATGGCCTGCATCGCGTTTCGCATGACGCCGCAGGAAGCGTTGCGCGGCGCAACTGTCAACGCTGCACGTGCGCTGGGCCTTGAAGATCGCGGCGTACTTGCAGCCGGCAAGCGTGCGGATTTCGTCGTGTGGAATGCCGAACGACCGGCGGATCTGTGCTACTGGATCGGCGGCGCACTCGCGCGTGAGGTTTACGCGGGCGGACGCAAGATTTCCGCCTGAACTACAACGCGAGGCCGCTCTCGAAGCGGCGCTCGCGCTGAGTGATCGGGTCGATGAATGTCAAAGTCTTGGCCAGCAGTTTCAGCGGCCGGCTGTAGTCGTCGTCGCGACGCCCTTCGGACGATGCGAGTTCCGGATAGAAATCATCGTTGACGATCGCCGCACCCAGCGCCGCCATGTGCACGCGAAGCTGGTGCTTCCTGCCAGTCACCGGCGCGAGTGCGTAGCGCCAGATTTCGCCATCACGATCGAGCACGTCGATGTGTGTCTCGCTGTTCGGCACCCCCGCAATTTCCTGCGTGCGGAAAAATGGCTCTCCCGGCGCGAGACGCGACGCGCGTGTCAATGGAAACGTGAGTTGCTGCAGCGCTGGCGCGAGGGCTTCGTAACGCTTTTCCATGCGCCGCTCGCGAAACAGAGACTGATACAGCGCTCGCGTGGCCGGATTGACGGAGAACAACACCAGCCCCGCCGTTGCGCGATCGATGCGATGCAGCGGCGCGAGATTCGCATTGTCGTAGCGAAGCCGCAGGCGCGCGAGCACGGTTTCCTCGACGTACCGCCCTGCTGGCACCACCGGCAGAAAGTGTGGCTTGTCGACGACGATCAGGTGTTCATCGGCATGCAGGATCCTTTCCGCAAACGGAATACGTGCTTCGTCGACGACCTCGCGGTAGTAGTGGATGCACAGCCCGACGCGGTGCGGCGTCGTTTGCGTGATCGCTACGCCGTGCTCATCCAGCACGCGGCCGTGCGCGATGCGCTCGCACCAGATTTCGCGATCAATACTCGGGAAATGCGCGCACAGGCAGTCGAAGATCGTCGGCCACACGCCCGCCGGCAATTGCAGGCTGCTCGCGGCGACGCCTTTGCTCGCTGTAGGTGGAATCGCCATACGCAACCTGAACGAAAACGACGGGTATGGTGACCGATAACCTCGCGCTACGGGAACTGCGAGATACTGCACCATGACTATCGCCCCGATTCCCACCATCGATCCCTACGCCGAGAGCGTCGATCCGTCGGTACATTGCAACACTTGCGAGGCCGTCTGTTGTCGCCTGACTGTCTATCTTATGCCAGGCGATGCAGTGCCCGTGTGGCTCAGCGTCCACGACGAACATGGCATGGAGCAGATGGCGAAGGGCGACGACGGCTGGTGCGTTGCGCTCGATCGAAACAGCATGCGTTGCACGATCTACGAACAGCGCCCCGGCGTCTGCCGCAAATTCGCCATGGGTGGCCCGTATTGCCGCGACGAGCGCGACACCTGGTTCGGAAAGCCCGGCGGTGGCATCCCGATCACTGTTGTACAGAGCAACGACTGATCGGCCAGACGCCAACGAAGTAGCGACCGAAACCCTACAATGCCGCCTTCCCTGCCGAAGGCCAGCGCATGGCGCCCAATTCCACCGTCTACAAGGTCGAGCTGCAGATCAGCGACATGGACCGCCACTATTACGCGGCCCATGCATTGACGATGGCACAGCATCCGTCCGAGACCGAGGAGCGCCTGATGGTGCGTCTTGTTGCTTTCGCACTCCACGCGGACGAACGCCTCGAGTTCGGCAAGGGACTCAGCAGCGACGATCAACCGGACTTGTGGCGCACCGACCGCAACGGCGAGATCGCGCAATGGATTGATCTGGGCCAACCCGACGAGCAGCGCATCCGCAAGGCCTGCGGTCGCGCGCGCCAGGTCGTCATCGTGAGTTACAGCGGGCGCAGCGCCGAAATCTGGTGGGACAAGAACGGCACCTCGTTGCAGCGTACGAAAAACCTCACCGTGATCGACATTCCAGGCCCGACCGTCGAAGCGCTGGGCGCATTGGCCGAGCGCACGATGCGTCTGCAATGCCTGATCCAGGACGGCCACGCGCAGTTGCTCAGCGGCGATCGCACCGTGTTGATCGAGCCGACCCTGCGCATGGCCGCGACCACCCAGGCGCGTTGATCGATGGCGGAGGCGTTCGACGCGCTGATCGTCGGCGGCGGCGCTGCCGGTTTGATGTGCGCGATTGCGGCGGGGCGGCGCGGCAAGCGCGTGCTCGTGGTCGAGCATGCCAACCGCGTCGGCAAGAAGATCCTCATGTCCGGCGGCGGTCGCTGCAATTTCACCAATACCGGTACCAGCTTCGAAAATTTCCTCTGCACCAATCCGCATTTCTGCAAGTCCGCACTGGCCCGCTTCCGGCCGGCGGACTTCATTGCGATGGTCGAACGCCACGGCATCGCGTATCACGAGAAGGAACTGGGCCAGCTGTTCTGCGACGACTCGTCAAAGCAAATCGTGCGCATGCTGCTCGACGAATGCGATGCTGCCCGCGTACGCATCGAGACGAGCTGCACGATCGAGCGCGTGCGCCATGGTGACACCGGGTTTCATGTCGACTCGGCGCGTGGTCAATTCAATGCACCGGCGCTCGTCGTCGCCAGCGGTGGCTTGTCGATTCCGAGCATGGGGGCAAGCGGCTTCGGCTACGAGCTTGGGCGCCAGTTCGGCCATCGCGTACTGCCGACGCGTGCCGGGCTCGTGCCGCTGACCTTGAGCGGCAAGCACCAGGAACGTCTGGCGGATCTCGCCGGCGTCGCGCTGCCGGTCGAGGCGCGCTGCAATGGGGTGACCTTTCGCAACTTCATGCTGATCACCCATCGCGGAATCAGCGGTCCGGCCATCCTGCAGATTTCCTCGTACTGGAACCCGGGGGACGATCTTCGTCTGGACCTTCTGCCGGATAGCGACGCTTTCGCGTGGTTGCGCGCGCAGCAGAGCGAACGCCCGGCGAGCGAATTGCGCACCGTGCTTTCCGAACGCATTCCGAAGCGGTTCGCACAGCGTCTGTGCGAGGTGTGGCTGGCGAGCAAGCCGATGCGCCAGCTTCGCGAAGCGGAACTGCGCGAGATGGCGACACTGTTGTCGGATTGGCCGCTTGTGGCAAGCGGCAGCGAAGGCTACCGCACCGCAGAAGTCACATTGGGTGGCATCGACACCGATGAACTGTCGTCGTCGACAATGCAATCCAAGCGCGTGCCGGGCCTTTACTTCATCGGCGAAGTCGTCGACGTGACCGGCTGGCTTGGCGGTTACAACTTCCAGTGGGCGTGGGCGTCGGGGCACGCCTGCGGCGAAGCGCTATGAATTTCGCGACGCCGCGCGACGCGCACT
The DNA here is from genome assembly GCA_039915385.1 of Dokdonella sp. Classification (GTDB taxonomy): domain Bacteria; phylum Pseudomonadota; class Gammaproteobacteria; order Xanthomonadales; family Rhodanobacteraceae; genus Dokdonella_A. The sequence continues at coordinate 2,527 of JBDSNK010000229.1, read as the reverse complement.
ACTCGGCCGCGGCCGCTTCGCGACCTTGCTGACGGATCAGCGCTTCGGCGCGCGCGTCGTTGATCGCGTCCATTACTGCGTCGACATCCGCCGGCGCTTCGCTACGCACGAACATGCCCGTGAGCACGCTGTCTGGGCGCAGCTCGCCTTCCTGGAACAAGGCCCACATTTCGAGGGCGTAGTCGGTCGCGATCAGTTCCGGCGCGAAACGGCCGAGGCTTGCCGAGATATTGCCGACATCGCGCTCGAGCATCGCAAGGGCGCCATTGTTGCCGGCCGCATCCACGGCCTGCGGCAAATCGATGATGACCGGGCCGTCGGGACCGACCAGCACGTTGTACTCCGACAAATCGCCGTGGATGAGCCCGGCACACAACATGCGCACGATCTGGCCGATCATGAATGCGTGATACGTGCGAGCGACCTCGGGAGTCAACTCGACCTCACCCAGACGCGGCGCCGAATAACCTTCGGAATCGGTGACCAGTTCCATCACCAGCACGCCATTGAAGAAACCGTACGGCTTGGGTACTCGCACGCCCGCTGCGTCGAGCCTGTACAGGGCATCGACCTCGGTGTTCTTCCACGCGGTTTCCTGTTCCTTGCGCCCGTAGCGAGTGCTCTTCGCGATCGCGCGCGACTCGCGGCTGCCGCGCACCTTGCGACCTTCCTGGTACTGCGCGCGTGCCTGGAAACTGCGTTGGCGCATGTCCTTGTAGACCTTCGCACAACGCACATCCTTGCCCGAGCGCACGACGTAGACGGACGCTTCCTTGCCACTCTTGAGGGGGCGGATCACTTCATCGATGATGCCATCGTCGATCAGCGCCAGCAGGCCTTGCGGTGTTTTCATTGGTTTCGCAGAAGGATAGATCTGGAACCGGCAAGGCCGGGGAGTCGGTGACGAACAACCGCCCATTGTACCCGATGATGCTGAACGACCCTATTCACAGCGGGCTCATGCTTGCGGACATGCACCTTGTCGACTGGAGGCGCAGCCGGCTGTGGCAGCGCGAGAGTCTATGGCAGCAGGGCGCCGCCAATGGCTTCAGCGAAACTGCGGAGATCGCGGTAGCGGCACCCAACATGCCACGAGCCGCGGGTGCAGGCCATCCCCGCACTGTCGCCGCTTGCACATCAGCGTCGTCGGACTCGCTGATGCCCTGGCACTGCTGGCGTCGCCCATGAGCGCAGTGAAGGCTGCGCGCAAAGCCGAGAAACAGGTCTAGCGGTCGCTGAGGGCACTCCAGCGGCGGGGTCCGTTCAGCAAAAGAACCAGACGGTTGCACGGAGTCTCTTCGGTATTGATTGCGCGCACTGTCGAGCGTGGAATGCTGGCTGATCAGTTGACGACGCTGTGCGTCACGGCCGTCTCCAAATAGGTCTCGGCGCAATTATTGGGGCAGCCTCGTCCTTATTTCTTTGCCAACAACCTTGCCTATGTGATGAGCGCAGCAGAAGCTGCCTCTCAGCGACGCGAACGAAAAAATTGACTGAGCATTGCGCTGGCTTCGCCCGCAAGGACGCCTCCGTGCACGTCGAGGCGATGGTTATGCCGTTCGTGCTGCAACAAGTCGAACGCACTGCCAGCTGCACCTGTCTTCGGGTCAGTTGCGGCATAGATGACACGCCCGATCCGCGCGTGGATCATGGCGCCGGCACACATCACGCAAGGTTCCAGAGTCACGTACAGGCTCGCACCAGGAAAGCGATAGTTGCAGAGGCGGCGGCCGGCGTCACGCAAGGCATCGATCTCCGCATGCGCGCTAGGGTCGTTTGCGCCGATCATGCGGTTGCGGCCCTCGCCAATCATGCCGTTGTCCAGCACGATGATGGCGCCAACCGGGACTTCGCCGTCGCGCTCAGCCTCACGCGCGAGTTCAAGTGCGCGCGCCATCCAGACGCGGTTGCGTTCTTCGCCGACGCCGTCCGCCATGACGTTCATGGCCCGAATCCGCCGATGTCCGCTAGGCGCGCTACTCCCACTCGATTGTGGCCGGCGGCTTTCCGCTTATGTCATAAACAACACGAGATATATCAGATATCTCATTGATTATTCTGTTCGAAACGGTTGCGAGAAAGGCGTAAGGCAGATGCGCCCAATGGGCGGTCATGAAGTCGATGGTCTCAACCGCGCGCAGTGCAACCACCCATTCATAGGCGCGTGCGTCGCCGACAACGCCGACGGATTTGACAGGTAGAAACACCGCGAACGCCTGGCTGGTCTTGTCGTAGAGATCCGCCTTGCGCAGTTCCTCAATGAAGATCGCGTCGGCGCGCGCGAGGATCTGCGCGTATTCGCGTTTCACTTCGCCCAGGATGCGGACGCCAAGGCCCGGCCCCGGGAACGGATGTCGATAGACCATTTCGCGTGGCAACCCGAGCTCGACGCCGATACGGCGCACTTCATCCTTGAACAGCTCACGCAAGGGCTCCACCAGCTTGAGCTTCATCTGCTCTGGCAGGCCGCCGACATTGTGATGCGACTTGATCACATGTGCCTTGCCGGTCTTGCTGCCCGCGGATT
>JBDSNK010000078.1:0-7017 GCA_039915385.1 Dokdonella sp. | reverse complement strand
TCGATGATTGCCGCCACCATGATTTGCTCTGCGTGCGTATCGTGCACGGCAAAGGTTTGCGCTCGAAGGCCGCAGGCCCAGTGCTTAAACAGCTGACCGATTCGATGTTGCGTCGGCGCGCCGACGTACTTGCCTTCACGTCAGCGCGTCCCGCGCAAGGTGGCACCGGCGCGGTGATCGTGCTTCTGCAGCGGGAGTAGCGTGCGACACGGATGGGGCCGCGCTGTATTGAGCGGTCGATGCCGCGCGCGGCGTCCGATTCCCGCACCGCAGACCACCACGCACAGCGAAGCCCAGACCGCATTCGCCAGCCCAGGTTGCTGTGGTTCCGGCAACGCGCCCTACGCCATCAGCCGTCGGTGGGTTTGGTGCGCACGTTTGTCGTCGGATAGTTGATCCAAACGACGGTCGCGCCGCGTCTCACCGCCCACTGGTTCACCGTGATGATCTTGCCGTAGTCGACATCGTCGTACATCGACTGATGACGGGCGATACGGGAATTGCTCGCAGTCCCTGCACATGCCGTAAGCCCGAGGCAGACCACGAGCCCGGCACCGATTGCCAACATTTTCATGACGACCTCCGCTGCAATGACGCAGTCGCCGCGCCGATCGCCACGACTGCAGCTTCAGCCTACGCCGGTTCGTCGTCGTCGGCACTCGCCGCAGCGTCGAAAGAGGTCGATTGACCGTATCGCGCCTCGTCGGCATGCCAGACGCACAACTCCCGCAACACGGTCGTCGCGAAAGCACCGGTACCGAGGCTGAATTGCGTCACCAGCACATCCTGGGCTTCCCAGGCATGGGTGAGATCGCCGACGGTGAGACGCAAGGCGCGGCGTTCCTGCTCCAGCCCGGCCTGCTCCAAACCACGCGCCAACGCTGGTTGCGCGTCGATCGTTGCGCGTTCGAGCGCTTGCGTCGCGCCTGTGCTTCGCAACTCACCCCTGCCCCACATCGGACCCGTCGGATGGATGTCGAGCGACACCAATCGCTGCGCCAGGTCGTCGTTCCACGTTTCGGGGCCGAAAATCGCGTGCGAGCCGGCAAGCATCCACACATCGCCCTCAAGCGCTCGATCCCACGTCGCCGCGGCAACCCGTGCGCCGAGCACCTCGTTGAACAGCTGCGAACGTGCGGCGGACAAGGCGATGCTTCGCTGTGGTCGCGGCATGCGTCGACCGCCGAACAAGGCATGCGCAAGTGCAACGTTCTGGCCGTCGCGACCGAACCGCTGTTCGCCAAAATAGTTCGGTACCCCGCGCTCGAGCAGCGTCGCCAGGCGCAACTCGACCGCATCGCGATCACCGCGCACACCGCGCAGCCGGATGCAAAAGCGATTGCCGCGATGTGCGCCGCGCTTGAGCTTGCGGTTGTGGCGGGTAGCGGCCAGCACGCGCACGCCGGGGATGGCGAGCGCGGCCCAATCCGGATCGACCCGGCCAGGCAACTGCACGGTGAAGGTCTGCCGTGTGATTGCGTGGCGATCCTTGAGACCGGCGAATCCGACCACCATCGGCGCAACATCTGCCGCGGCGGCAAGTTGCCGCGCAACCCATTCGGTATTCGCGCCTTCCTTCTCGATCAGCAAGAACGCGTGTTCGCCGGCGCCACTGGGCTCGAAACCGAGGATCTCGTCGACGCGGAAGTCTGCCGCCTGCGCACGCAACTCGCCTTCGATCACCGGGCCGCCGTACGCATACGGCAATGCCTCGATCACGTTTCCGGATCCGGTTCGAGGCGACTGATCAGCGCGCGTAGTTCCGGATCGGGATCGCTGCCAACCGTCATCGACGGGCGCCGGCGCTGCAGCAGCACGACTGCGAACGCGGCAATGCCTTCGCCACGACCGGTGAAGCCGAGCTTTTCGCTGGTCGTTGCCTTGACGCTGACATCGCCGATCGCACAGCCGAGGTCAATCGAGAGATTGCGCCGCATTGCCTCGACGTGCGGTGCGAGTTTCGGCCGCTCGCATACCACCGTGATGTCCGCGTTTGACAGCACGTACTCTTGCTCCATCACCAACGCCGCGCAATGGAGCAGGAAGTGCCGGCTGCTGACGTCCTTCCAGCGCGCGTCGGTCGGCGGGAAATGATGGCCGATGTCGCCGAGCGCAAGCGCACCGAGCAACGCATCGCACAGCGCGTGGATAACCACATCGCCATCCGAGTGCGCCAGCAGACCCTGCTCGTGCGGTATCGAAACACCGGCGAGCACGACGTGGTCGCCGGGTCCGAATGCGTGGACGTCGATGCCTTGGCCTATGCGCATGGGATGGGTCTATCCGGATCGGTTCAACAGAAAATCGGCGAGTGCGAGATCGGCCAATGTCGTCACCTTGATATTGCTCTCTGCACCTTCGACGAGCAAAGGTCGCTGGCCGCAGCGCTCGATCGCCATCGCCTCGTCGGTGATGGCAACGCCATCGCGCTCCGCGCGTTCGAGCGCACGCGTGAGTTCGCCGCGCCGGAACAACTGGGGGGTCAACGCACGCCAGCGTGCCTCGCGCGGTTCGGTCGCGACGACACATCCGTCGCGATCGGAAAGCTTCAAGGTGTCGCGCAGCGGTGCCGCCAGCAATGCGCCGCCCGCAGGCACACCGAGCTCGATCAGACGTGTGATATCCGCCATACGCACGCACGGACGCGCTGCGTCATGCACGAGCACGAACGCTGCGTCGCGCACCGATGGCGGCAACGCGCGCAATCCGGCCAGCACAGAGCCACTGCGCTCGGCAGCGCCGATCGTCGTTCGCACGGGTTTGCCGGCGATCGTATCGATCTTCGGCCAATGCACGTCGTCCTCCGCAAGCACGATCATCAGACCGCCAATATCACGACTCGCTGCAAGTCGCTGCAGGGTCCACATCAGCAGCGGCTGACCCGCCAGCATGACGTACTGCTTCGGCAGCTCCGCGCCGAAACGTGCGCCACGCCCGGCGGCGGGCACGACACACCAGAGCGCCTCAGTGGCCGCCATTCGCGCCACCCTCGCTGCCGGACTTGCTTTCTCCGGCAGCTGGCTCGACCACCTGATAGAAAGTCTCGCCGGGTTTCAACAGACCAAGTTCGGAACGTGCGCGCTCCTCAATCGCCTCGTCGCCGTGCTTCAAGTCCTCGACCTCGGCGGACAGGGTTTCATTGCGCTTCTTCAGCTGCGCGTTCGCGGCCTTCTGCTCGGCGACACGCTGTTCTATGCGCCAGACATCGCGCAATGCGCCCTGCCCCGTCCACAGATGCACTTGCAGTGCTATCAGCAGGACAAGCAGGACCAGAGCGACCCAGCGCAGCACGCCTGGAAAACCTCAGCGCCCGAACAACGGCAAATTCGGGAACGCATCCTTGCCGGCGTAGCGCGCGCCAGCACCAAGCGCTTCCTCGATACGCAGCAACTGGTTGTACTTGGCGACCCGATCGGAACGACAGAGCGAACCGGTCTTGATCTGGGTCGCCGTGGTCGATACCGAAAGATCCGCAATCGTTGTGTCTTCTGTTTCGCCGGAACGATGCGAGATGATCGACGCGTACTTTGCCTTCTCGGCCATCGCGATCGCATCGAGCGTTTCAGTGAGCGTACCGATCTGGTTGACCTTGATCAGGATCGCATTCGCGATGTGCCTGTCGATGCCTTCCTGGAAGATCGCGGTGTTCGTCACGAAGAGGTCGTCACCGACGAGCTGAACGGTCTTGCCGAGCTTGTCGGTCAGCTTCTTCCAGCCGTCCCAGTCACCTTCGGCCATGCCGTCCTCAATCGTCACGATCGGATATTTCGCGCACCAGCCAGCGTAGAACTCGATCAGTTGTTCCGGGCTCAGCACCTTGCCCTCACCTTCGAGGTGATAGGCGCCGTCCTTGAAAAATTCGGAGCTCGCGACATCAAGGCCGAGCCAGATGTCGCGACCGATCCGGTAGCCCGCTTTCTCGACGGCGGCAAGGATCGTCTCGATCGCTTCCTCGTTCGATTTCAGATCCGGTGCGAAACCGCCTTCGTCTCCGACCGCCGTCGCCAGACCACGTCCTTTCAATACCGACTTCAGCGCATGGAATATTTCGGTCCCGGCGCGCAGCGCCTCGGCGAAATTTGGAAGACCGATCGGCAGGATCATGAATTCCTGCATGTCGACATTGTTGTCCGCATGCGCACCGCCGTTGATGATGTTCATCATCGGCACCGGCAGACGCGCCATGCGGTCACCTGCAAGATGCTTCCACAGCGGCACCCTCTTCGACGCCGCTACCGCGTGTGCATTCGCGAGCGACACGCCAAGCAGAGCGTTCGCACCGAGCTTGCTCTTGTTCGGCGTTCCGTCCAGCGCGATCAATTTCGTATCGAGCCCGCGCTGATCGGCAGCATCAAAACCTTTCAAGGCATTCGCGATCGCCGAGTTGACGTTGGCGACCGCATTCTTCACTCCCTTGCCGAGATAGCGTTTCTTGTCGCCATCACGCAATTCGACCGCTTCACGCGAGCCGGTCGAGGCACCGCTCGGCACCATCGCGCGACCGAACGAGCCGTCCGACAGCGTAACTTCCGCTTCAAGCGTGGGATTGCCGCGGGAGTCGAGGATTTCGCGGGCGTGGATGCGAGATATTTCGGTCATTGCTGGGTCCGGTCGGCTGGTTGAGTGGGGAACATTGCTCGATTGTTACTTCGACTGATCAGGTGCGTTCCACATCAGAGAGATTTGCTGCGGCACAACCAGTGCCTTGTCCAACGCATCAAACGTGGGCTTGTCGTATGTGGCTGCGACTATGACGAGACAAGAGGTCTTGTTCGCTTCTTTCAAAGCGATGATCCGCTTGATCAGTTCTTCGCCAGTAAGGTCTTCGCCGGCGATGTACAACCCCTTCGCAGCTTCAAAATTGGCCAGCGTCGTGCCGTGCTCGCACGCCGGCTTACCCGTCTTCATGAAGGCCATGATTTCCGATTTCGGAAATGACATCGTCTTCTCGGAATTCTTTAGATCTTCGGTCGTGACAACCTTTCCTGTCACCGTTATGTCGGAAGTCTGCGCTATTTTTTCTTGCGACCATGCATGGGAAGAACCAGAAATCGCGAAGAAAAAAAGCAACGGCCACCCCAACCGAGCGATTGAAATCATTGAATTCCCTGAGCAAGGAATCGCTTGCTGACGCCATCTAGGGCAACCAAAATCTCAAGCAACCCCTGCATCTTCCCCAACGGCCACGCATTCGGCCCATCGCTGAGCGCCTTGTCCGGATCCGGATGCGTTTCCATGAAGATGCCGGCAATGCCGACGGCAACGGCCGCGCGCGCTAGCACCGGCACGAATTCGCGCTGTCCGCCTGACTTGCCATCCGCACCACCCGGCAACTGCACCGAATGCGTTGCGTCGAACACGACCGGACAGTGCGTGTCGCGCATCACAGCGAGTGAACGCATGTCGGAGACAAGATTGTTGTAACCGAAGCTCGCACCGCGCTCGCACACCAGGATCTGCTCGTTGCCGGTCGCCTTCGCTTTCGCGGAGACGTGCTTCATTTCCCACGGCGACAGGAACTGGCCTTTCTTGATGTTCACCGGCTTGCCGGCGCGACACACGTTCTGGATGAAATCGGTCTGCCGGCAGAGGAAAGCGGGCGTCTGCAGCACGTCGACCACGGATGCAACTTCATCCATCGGCGTATATTCGTGCACATCAGTCAGCACCGGCACGCCGATCTGGCGCTTCACTTCCGCCAGCACCTTCAGGCCTTCTTCAAGACCCGGGCCGCGAAAGCTCGTGCCCGAGGTGCGGTTCGCCTTGTCGAAGCTCGACTTGAAGATGAAGGGAATGCCGAGTTTTCCGGTGATTTCCTTGAGCGTACCCGCGGTGTCGAGCTGCAACTGCATCGACTCGATCACGCACGGGCCCGCGATCAGGAACAATGGCTGGTCGAGGCCTACTTCAAAGCCGCACAGCTTCATGGCGACGACGCTCGCGTAGCAGCGGCTTCAGCCGCGATGCTCTGCAACACACAGCAAACACCATCCCTACCCAAGCTTTCCCGTGACGCAGAGGGCTTCAGAGCATCGCGGCTGAAGCCGCTCCTACGACAGCCGTACCGACGACGCAATCCCGTTATCACGCGACGGCCTCCTTCGCATCCGCCGCGGCCAAACGCGGCGCCTCGCGCATCGCCTTCTGTTCGCGCGCGGCGCGCACGAAGCCGATGAACAGCGGATGCCCATCGCGCGGCGTCGACGTGAACTCGGGATGCGCCTGGCAGGCGACGAACCACGGGTGATTGGGCAGTTCGACCATTTCCACCAGCAGGTCGTCCATCGATTTGCCCGCAATCACGAGACCCAGATCCTTGAACTGCTGGCGATAGCGATTGTTGAATTCATAGCGGTGGCGATGACGTTCGCGCACGACATCCTGGCCGTACAGCTCGCGCGAGATGGTGCCGGCTTTCAGACGGCATTCCTGCGCGCCGAGGCGCATGGTGCCGCCCTTGCCCGAGCTCTCATCGCGCTTCTCGACGTCGCCCGCGCCGGTCGTCCACTCGGTGATCAGCGCGATCACGGGATGCTCCGCGTTGCGGTCGTTCTCGCTTGAGTTTGCCCCAGCCAGGCCCGCGATGTTGCGCGCGAAGTCCACGACAGCAGCATGCATGCCATAGCAGATGCCGAAGTACGGAATCTTTTGCTCGCGCGCGTAGCGTGCCGCTGCAATCTTGCCCTCAAAGCCGCGCTTGCCGAAACCGCCAGGCACGAGGATGCCGTCGGCGTCCTTGAGGATGTCGGCGCCGCGGCGCTCAATCTCTTCGGATTCGACCCAGCGCAGGTTCACGCCGGTCTTCTGTTTGATTCCGCCGTGGCGCAGCGCCTCGCCGAGCGACTTGTACGCGTCCTTGTGCTCGACGTACTTGCCGACAATGGCGATGGTGACCTCACCCTGCGGGTGCTCGACGGCTTCGACCGTGCGTTCCCACTCCGACAGATCGACCGGCTTCGCATTCAGACGCAGCTTTTCGACGACGATATCGTCCAGGCCCTGGCTGTGCAGCCACAT
>JBDSNK010000206.1:0-4335 GCA_039915385.1 Dokdonella sp. | reverse complement strand
CCATGTTGCCGGCCTCTTTCGCGGCCTGCGTGCCGCTGTTCATCGCGACCGCGACGTCCGCCTGCGCAAGCGCGGGCGCATCGTTGGTACCGTCGCCACACATCGCCACGAGGCGACCCTCGGCCTGGATGTCGCGGATCAACTTCAGCTTCGCCTCAGGTGTCGCCTCGGCAAGGAAATCGTCCACACCCGCTTCGGCCGCGATCGACGCCGCGGTCAGCGGGTTGTCGCCGGTGATCATGATGGTGCGGATGCCCATGCGACGAAGCTCGGCGAAGCGTTCGCGAATGCCGCCCTTGACGATATCCTTCAGCTCAATGACGCCCAAGGCGCGGGCGTTCTCCGCCACCAGCAGCGGGGTGCCACCCTTGCGCGCGATATCTTCGGCGACCTTGACCACAGCGGCGGGAAGCGTCGTGCCTAGCGCGACGAGGTGGTTCCTGATCGAATCGATCGCGCCCTTGCGGATCGAGCGGTCGCCAAGATCCACGCCACTCATGCGAGTCTGCGCGGAGAACGGCACGAAATGGGCGGACAGTTCATGCAGTTCACGTTCGCGGATGCCGAATTTCTCCTTCGCAAGCACGACCACACTGCGACCTTCCGGTGTCTCGTCAGCGAGCGACGCCAGTTGCGCACTGTCGGCAAGCGCCTCCAATTCCACGCCCGGCGCGGGATGGAACGCGACTGCCTGTCGATTGCCCAGCGTGATCGTGCCGGTCTTGTCCAGCAGCAACACGTCGACGTCACCGGCCGCCTCGACGGCGCGACCGGACATGGCGATCACGTTGGCCTGGATCATGCGATCCATGCCGGCGATGCCGATCGCCGAAAGCAGACCGCCGATCGTGGTCGGGATCAGACAGACGAGGAGTGCGATCAGCACGGTGATCGTGACCGGATCGCCATGGCCAGCGGCGCTTACCGCGTACAACGAATACGGCAGCAGAGTTGCGCAGGCGAGCAGGAAGATCAGGGTGAACTTGGCGAGCAAGATCGTCAGCGCGATCTCGTTGGGTGTCTTCCGTCGAGTGGCGCCCTCGACCATCGCGATCATGCGGTCCAGGAAACTCTCGCCCGGATTGCTTGCGATGCGCGCGACAATCCAGTCGGACAGCACGCGCGTGCCACCGGTCACCGAACTGCGGTCGCCACCGGATTCGCGGATGACGGGCGCCGATTCGCCCGTCACCGCACTTTCGTCGACCGAGGCGGCGCCGTCGACGACTTCGCCATCGCCTGGAACCACTTCACCGGCCTTGATGACGACGAGATCGCCCTTGCGCAGATCCGAAGCCGGGACCACGGTCACCTGATCGCGCTTGTCGGGCGCTGCAATCTTGTGCGCCAGCACATCGCGGCGCGCACCACGCAACGCTTGCGCCTGAGCCTTGCCGCGACCCTCGGCAATCGCTTCGGCAAAGTTCGCGAAGAGCAGCGTGAACCACAACCAGATGCCGACCCAGAAAATGAATCCGGCGGACGCTTCGCCGTGACCGAATAAGGCTTGCAGCCACAATGCAGTCGTAAGAATGCTGCAAACGAACACGACGAACATCACCGGGTTGCGGAACTGCTGGCGCGGGGACAATTTTCGGAATGCGTCGGCAATCGCGGGAACCATCAGTTCCTTGCTCAGCGCGCTGGTACGCACAGTGGTCGATGTCATTTCAATGGGTCCTGGTATTCCCGTTTGCCCTCGACGATCGCAAGGCGATGTGCGAGACCCGTTCGCACCGAGTGCGAACGTGATGGGATGGATGTATTCAATGTCCGGAGGTCGACAGGTGTTCGGCGATCGGTCCAAGCGCCAGCGCCGGCAGGAACGTCAGGGCGCCAATCACGATGACGGTGCAAGCGAGCAGCACGACGAACAGTGGCGTGTGCGTGGGCAATGTTCCGGCGGACTGCGGAATGTGTTTTTTCGCGGCAAGCGAACCGGCGATCGCGAGCATGCCGATCGCAAGCGGGAAGCGCGAGAGGAACATCGCGATGCTGAGCAAGATGTTGTAGAACGGCGTGTTCGCGGAAATTCCTCCAAACGCGCTGCCATTGTTGTTCGACGCCGACGACAGCGCGTAGAGGATTTCGCTGAAGCCATGGATGCCGGGATTGGAAATGCCGGCGAGGCCCGCAGGCGCGAGCACCGCAATTGCAGTACCAATGACGACCAGCGCACACGGAATCAACACGACCAGACTGGCCATCTTCATTTCGTAAGCTTCGATCTTCTTGCCGAGATATTCGGGCGTGCGCCCAACCATCAGACCGGCGATGAAGACAGCAACGACTGCGAACGCGAGCATGCCGTAGAGACCGCTGCCGACACCGCCGAAGATCACTTCACCCAGCTGCATCAGCCACATCGGCACCATGCCGCCGAGCGGCGTGAAAGAGTCGTGCATCGCATTCACGGAACCGTTCGATGCGGCTGTCGTCGCGGTAGCCCAAAGCGTCGAATTCACGACGCCGAAGCGCACTTCCTTCCCTTCCATGTTGCCGCCCGCTTGCACAGTCGACGCCAGCTGATCAGCGCCCAAAGGCGAAAACGCGGGATTGCCGGCTTGTTCTGCGGCCGTGCACGCGAGCAGCAAGGGGATGAAGATCACCAGCATCGTCGCGAGCAACGCCCAACCCTGACGGCGGTCGCCGACCATCTTCCCGAACGTGTAGCAGAGCGCTGCCGGGATCAGCAAGATGGACAACACCTCAAGAAAATTGCTCAACGGGGTCGGATTCTCGTAGGGATGCGCCGAATTGACGTTGTAGTAGCCGCCTCCATTCGTGCCTAGCTGCTTGATCGCAATCTGCGAGGCCGCCGGCCCGAGCGGCAATGACTGCTCGGTGACCTGCGACTCCGTCGTCATGTCCTTGCCGGCCAGGTCCTTTTGCGTGTTGCCGTCGGCATCATTGACTGTTTCGGTCGCGCTGGCCGCCTGTAAAAGCGGAACGGTCTCGTAGGGTTTGAAATTCTGCGGCACCCCCTGCGACGTGAGCGCGAGTGCCAACACCAGCGACAGGGGCAGCAGCACGTAGAGCGTGCAGCGCGTCATATCGACCCAGAAATTGCCGATACCGCTGGCGCTCTTGCGCGCGAACCCGCGGATCAATGCGATCAGGACAGCAATTCCGGTTGCGGCCGACAGAAAGTTCTGCACCGCAAGGCCCAGCATCTGTGTCAGATAGCTCATCGTTGACTCGCCGCCGTAGCCCTGCCAGTTCGTGTTGGTGGCGAAGCTGATCGCCGTGTTCATTGCCGAATCGGCACTGACGGCACCGAGGCCCTGCGGATTCAGCGGCAGCCACTGCTGCGTGCGTTGCAGCAGGTAGACGACCAGCAGACCCAGCATGTTGAATATGAGCATCGAAAGCGCATACCGCTTCCAACTCATGTCCTCGTCCGGTTGAATGCCGGCGACGCGATAAAGTCCGCATTCGAGTGGGGCGCCGAAACAATTCAGCCGATTCGGCGCATCGGAGAAGACGGCCGCCATGTAGGCGCCAAGCGGTTTCACCAGCAGCAAGAGCACGACCAGGTAGAGGCCGAGCTGCAAATAGTCGTTGGTGGTCATTCGAACCACTCCGGTTTCAACAGGGCGAACGTCAAATAGATGGAGAGCGCTAACGCGACAAGCGCGGCAATCGCATACAGGAGATTCATCGGCGGCTTTCCTCGCGGAACCAAAAAACGAGGGTTGCTACGGTGACGACAGCCATGGCGGCGACCACTACGAGAATGTTGGTCACTTGCGTTCCTCCAGGTCGGCGCACAACTTGATGTAACCGCAGGTCAGTCCAACCACGACCACGAGCAAAGCGAGATAGACAGCATCCATGACGGCAAGTCCGCACTGAGACAAGCTGCGATTCTGGTCATGTGCAAATAGGCAGGGCGTAGGGATTCACGACCGTGCCATATAGATCGCGTATAGATCACCACGGGTGCACTGCCCACCACGCGGCTGAATGCCCGCGCGGGCAATCGCCGCTTCCCGCCGCGCTTCTATGTCTCGCGCCGGGCCAATCGAAGCGGAGGCAATTTTCAACGACGTCATGCTGCCGGCGTGTTTGCGGCAAAATATGTGTTCGATCGACTGATACCGACTGCCATGTCCATTGCCCTGCGCTCGCTCTTGTGCCTTTCGCTGCTGATGGAGTGCGCGTGCGCCACGACGCGTCCGGACAAGCCGTGCACCGACGTCGCCGAAGGCGCGCGCGCCCAACTCGCAATCCTCGAATCGACCGACCTGCATTCGAACATCCTCAGCTACGACTACTACCGGCTTGCCGAAGACCAATCCCTCGGCTTCGAACGCATGGCGACCCTGGTCAACG
>JBDSNK010000175.1:0-15851 GCA_039915385.1 Dokdonella sp. | reverse complement strand
CAAGGATCTGCCGTTCGTGCATGCTCTGAACCTGACCGTTGGCGATCGCTACTCGAAGTACAGCTCGTTCGGCAGCACCAACAACTACAAGATTGCATTGGAATGGCGTCCGATCGAAGACCTGCTGTTGCGCGGCACGGTCTCCAAGGTATTTCGCGCGCCGACCGTAGCCAATGTGTTTGCCGGCGCAACGAGCAGCGCACCGAAGCTGTCGAGCGATCCGTGTGACGGCATCACGGTTGCCGGCAACCCGGCTTGCGTCGGTGTACCGACGGACGGCAGCTTCCGCAACCAGGACGTGCAGCAGCAGGTGCAGAGCGCCGGTATCGTTTCCGGTTCGCAGTATGCGGGCTTTCCGCTCGGGCCAGAATTCGGCCGCTCGTTCGACTTCGGCGTGGTGTATGACCCGCATTGGCTGGAAGGGTTGTCGGTCAGTGCCGACGTGTGGCGTCTCTATCTGATCAACAACATCACGGGTGTCGGCGCGCAGAGCGTGCTGGATCTCTGCAACGCGGGTCAGCTGGCTTACTGCCCGTTGATCCATCGCTTCCAGAGTGGTCCGAATCAGGGTCAGCTCAACAATATCGTTCAACCAACCGGCAACCTGGGTCGGGTCGACGTCGCGGGAACCGATTTTGCGTTGAACTACCGCCTCCCGGAATTCTCGTTCGGCAAATTCAATCTGTCGCTCAATGCGACGTATTCGAAGACCTACGACATCAGCACGGCTCCGGGCACGGAGAGCAACACGGTTTACCACTATGCAGGTCATTTCCTCAGCTACGGTTCCTCGCAGGCCGCGTCCTGCCCGGGTGCGGGCGGTGGCGTGTGCCTGTTCCCGCGTTGGCGTGCGCAGACGCAGGTCGGCTGGCAGCTGGGTTCGTTTGATGCGTCCTGGTCGATGCGCTATATCGGTCGTTTCCGCATGGGTTCGCAGTCGCCGTCGCAGGACGTGTTCCCGGCGGGCCAGTGTTACTACGGCAGCTACTGCTCGATCCATGGCCTGCAGTTCAAGTACGGTGCGACCACGTACAACGACATCCAGTTCGGCTACAACATCGAGCCGATCAACACGCGTATCGATGTTGGCGTGAACAACGTGAGCGACAAGCAGCCACCGTTCCTGTATGCGAACAACACGCTGAATGCCAACAGCGATCCGAGCGACTTCGACTTCCTCGGTCGCTATTACTGGGCGCGCGTCACCGTGAAGTTCTAACGAAGGCCGACCCGGGGCCGGGTAGACACTGCTCGGCTCTGGACTGCCAAAGGCGCACGCGCGACGGTGGCGGCGAAGATTCATGCCAATACTGTCGCGCACTGATTCGTGCAGTGAAGATCCAATCACTTTCATCAACTGGCGATCCGATGATCCTCATGAGCACCCTCTTCACTGTCGCGGCCACCCTGGCGGACACCGCGCCTGCGATGGCTTCCTCGCCGAGCACCGCAACAGCCGCAGCAACGGCGCAACCGGCTCCGCCGCCCGCCTGCCTGACCTCCGAATACCGCCAGTTCGATTTCTGGATCGGCACCTGGGACGTCGTCAATACCAAGGACGGCACACCTGCGGGTTCGAGCGTCATCGAGAAGATTTACCGTGGTTGCACCTTGCGCGAGAACTGGAGCGAGCCCGACATGAGCGGCGGAAGCCTCAACACGTATGTCGCGACCGACAAGCAGTGGCACCAGACCTGGACCGACTCGCAGGGCACCTGGCGCGAATTCGTCGGCGGACTTGTCGACGGGAAAATGGTGCTGGTCTGGAAACATCCCAGTCAAAAGACGCCGGGCGTCACCGTTCACGAGCGGATGATCTTCACGCCCAATCCGGATGGTACGGTTCGACAATATTCGGATGCGTCCAAGGATGGAACGACCTGGGTCGAACGTTACGACTACACCTACAAGCCCAGTGCAAAACGGTGAATGTCCGATTCACCGTGGTCGCGGTCGCCATGAGGCGGGTCTCCCTGCAGGTTGCCAGCATGGTCCTGCTCTTCTCGCCAGAGATTTCGGTCGCCATTGAAAGCGCGGCAACCGCTGTCGTCATACCCACGGCGCGCGTCGGCGACGCAACGATGGACGGAAGCATCCTCTCCGAGTGCGACAATGTGTGGCGCGTGCGCGTCCGCTACAACGATGGCCGCGTCGATGCTCGAGGCTTGTCGAGCGACCACGTGAAATTCAGGCAGATCGACGGCTATCTACCTCACACGAACCGAGGGCACCACCTCTGTGATCGGCAAGCCCGACGCGATGCCCACAAGCAACTATTCCATGACCTTCAACATCTTCGACCCGATCTCGTTGAAACCGCTGGTCGGCGAGAGTCGTTCCTCGGCTGGCGATGCGATCAGCCGCACCTTCGATGGCGCGCATGTATCGACGCGGACGCGGCTGGCTTCGGATACTGACAGCGTCGTCAACAACGATACAGCGCAGGCGGTGTTTGACGTCGAGGGCGGCATGACCTGACCCTTGCTTGCTTCGTTGCCGCTGCGGTCCGGATACGTCGCCGTGCTTCCGGGCATGGGTGACGCCGGAATGACGACGACGCCGATTCGCGTTGTCGGCGAGGAGACGATCCAGGCGGGTATGTGATTCGCGTGACCGTGAAAGCCAGAAATGCCGATGTATCGTGGGAGACGCTGCCCTGAGCAATCGCGCGGGTGAATCGAAAGCCGCAGTAGCGGCGCCATTCGCCTCGATCACGGCTCACCCGGCGCGACGGAGTTGAAGCCGATATTGGCTGAGTCTTCGCGCGCACATGGATGCCGACGCGGTTCAATGCGTCTGGTAGCCCACTCCCCACCGTTCCGCAGTCACGCCATCAAGTCGGGTTTGTCGTCCGCGGGCTGCGCTATGATCGCAGCCCGCGTGCGCTCACGCGACCGCCCCGCAGCCGCGCACGAAGCCCGAGCAGCACACGCATCGTTCGCGGCAACGGTCGGGAAACGCAATCCGGTTTGGTATTGAGTCCTGCCATGCTCCTGATGATTGACAACTACGACAGCTTCACCTTCAACCTCGTGCAGTATTTCGGCGAGTTGGGCGAAAGTGTGCGCGTGATCCGCAACGACGAGATGACATTGTCCGCGCTGCGCGCGCTGAATCCTTCGGCGATCGTGATCTCCCCGGGCCCGGGTACGCCCGACGACGCAGGCATTTCGCTGCAGGTGCTGGAAAAGCTTGGCGGAACGATTCCGATCTTCGGCGTGTGCCTGGGTCACCAGGCGATCGGCCAGGTGTTCGGCGGCAAGGTCGTGCGCGCGAAGCAGATCATGCACGGCAAGACTTCGCTGATTCACCACGATGGGCGCGGTGTGTTCCGGGATCTTCCGAATCCGTTTGAAGCGACACGTTATCACTCGCTCGTGGTGGAGCAATCTTCGCTGCCTGATTGTCTCGAAGTATCGGCATGCACGCGCCATGCGGATGGCTCGATCGACGAGATCATGGGGTTGCGCCACAAGACGCTAGCCGTCGAGGGCGTGCAGTTCCATCCAGAGTCGATCCTGACCCAGCACGGTCATGACCTGCTGCGGAATTTTTTGGGTCGCGTGCTTCCGCAGGCCGCATAGCTGGAGATAGGGAGCCTCATGAAGAATTTGCGGGCGTTACTGGCAGGTGCTAGCACGTTGCTTGCATCGGCGTGCGCTACTCATCCGGCGTTACGCACGGGCGCGCTTGCTTTTGAAGGTCAGGCGAGGCCGTTTCTGCCGGGCATTGTGTCCTCGGAGTATTTCGAAGTGCGCGCGGCTATCAGCCCGGACGGCGCGACGGTCCTGTGGGGCAGCACGAATCGCCCTGGCGGACCCGGGGGCTGGGACATCTGGATGAGTCGTCGCCGAGAACGGCAATGGAGCGTGCCCGTCGCCGTGTCGTTCGATACGCCGAACAAGGAATTTGACCCAGCATTCAGCAGCGACGGCGCACAGGTGTATTTCTTTTCCGATCGTCCTGGCGGCTTCGGTGGCGACGACATCTGGTCGGTCGACTTCGATCGAAATTCGGGCACGTTCGGCGTGCCCGTGAACGCCGGTGCCGCAGTGAATTCCGCGGGCGACGAATGGGCGCCGACGCCGATTCCGGACGGAAAGGACTTGTTGTTCGCGACGAATGGCCGCGGTGGCCAGGGGCGTCACGATCTTTTCACCAGTGCATGGCGCGATGGTGCCTGGCAGCCGGCGCAGCCATTGTCGGGCGAGATCAATTCCGCTGGCGACGATTTCGACGCGGCGTTTGTGGCCAATGGCCGTTTCCTCGTGTTCGCGCGTTCCGACGACGTAGACAATGCGCCGATCGGGCTATGGTCTGCGATCCGCGAAGGCGATCGCTATGTTCATCCGCAGAAGCTTGATGCACGCGTCAACGTCGAGGGCGGCTGGATACTTGGACCGTCGACCGATCCGGCCCACCCGGACAGCTTGTTGTTTTCGGGCTTGCGCAGCGATGGCGGGCTCGGCAAGTTCGATATCTACGCGATCCGCTACCACCTGCTCCGTCATTGAGGGATTCGCCGGATTTTGGCGTGGCGCGTTTCAACGCTATCCTGCGCGCCTGCCGCCACCGGACCCGGACATGTCGATCACCCCGCAGGAAGCGTTGCAACGGACCATCGAGCATCGCGAGATCTTCCACGACGAGATGGTCGACCTGATGCGCCAGATCATGCGCGGCGACGTCTCGCCGACGATGATTGCGGCGCTCCTCACCGGATTGCGCGTAAAGAAGGAAACGATCGGCGAGATTGCCGGTGCCGCGCGTGTCATGCGTGAACTCGCAGCCCGGGTCGACGTGGGTGAGCAGGACAACTTCGTTGATATCGTCGGTACCGGTGGCGATGGCGCGCACAGCTTCAATATCTCGACGGCGGCGATGTTCGTTGCTGCTGCGGCCGGGGCCAAGGTCGCAAAACATGGAAACCGCAGCGTGTCCTCGAAATCCGGCAGTGCGGACGTGCTCGAGGCATTGGGCGCGCGAATCGATCTCGATGCCGGACAAGTCGCGCGCTGCTTCAAGCAAAGTGGTATCGGCTTCATGTTTGCGCCGAACCATCATCCGGCGATGAAAGTGGTCGCCCCGGTGCGGCGCGAGTTGGGCGTGCGTACGCTGTTCAACATCCTCGGTCCATTGACCAATCCGGCTGGCGCGTCGAGCATCCTCATGGGTGTCTTCCATGCGGACCTCGTCGGCATTCAGGTGCGCGTGCTGCAACAGCTTGGCGCACGACGCGCGCTGGTGGTGTGGGGGCGGGACGGCATGGACGAAATTTCACTCGGCGCCGCAACCAAAGTCGGCGAATTGCGCGACGGCGACGTGCGCGAGTACGAGATCGAGCCGGAGGATTTCGGCCTGGTGATGGCGTCGAGCCGCAATCTGCGCGTCGCCAACGTCGAAGAATCGAAAACGATGCTGATGGAGGCGCTCGACAACACGCCCGGCATAGCGCGCGATATCGTGTTGCTCAATGGCGGCGCGGCGCTGTATGTGGCTGGCGTGGTCGATTCGATACGTGAGGGAGTCGCGCGCGCGCGCGCCGTGGTCGCGAGCGGCGCGGCACTGGCAAAAATGAAAGAATTCGTTCGCACCACGTGTGAAATCGCCGGCGTCTGAATCCTGTTTTCGGTCGAAGCGGCTTCCGTCGCGATGACCGCTCGTTACAGCTGAAGCGACGTCTACAAATTCCCTCACATGTTTGTGAACCCAGAATCCTGCAAATGACCGACATTCTTCAACGCATCCTCGCGCGCAAGGTCGAGGAAATCACCGCACGCTGCCAGCAGGTTTCACTGGCGGAATTGTCTGCGCGCGTGGCCGATCTGCCGCCGACACGCGGATTCGTTGCGGCGATCGAAGCGAAGATCGAGGCGGGCTTGCCCGCGGTGATTGCCGAGATCAAGAAAGCCAGCCCTTCGCAAGGTGTGATCCGTGCCGATTTCAATCCCGCTGCAATTGCAACGAGTTACGCGGCGGCCGGTGCCGCCTGCCTGTCGGTGTTGACCGATGCGGATTTCTTCCAGGGCAGCGAAGCGTATTTGCAGCAGGCGCGTGGTGCCTGCGAGCTGCCAGTGCTGCGCAAGGATTTCACGATTGATGCATACCAGGTGTACGAGGCGCGCGCGATCGGCGCCGACTGCATCCTGCTGATCGTCGCGGCGCTTGGCGACACATCTTTGCTCGAACTCTCACTGCTCGCGGCGGACCTGGATCTCGATGTGCTCGTCGAAGTGCACGACGAAGCCGAACTCGAACGCGCGCTGGATATTCCTGCACCGCTGATCGGCATCAACAACCGCAACTTGCGCACGTTCGAGACTTCACTCGATACGACCTTGAGTCTGCGCAAGCGCGTCGGCGACGAGCGAGTGCTGGTCACCGAGAGCGGCATCCATACGCCTGCCGACGTAGCGCGCATGCGCGAAGCCGGCATCGGTGCGTTCCTGGTAGGCGAAGCGTTCATGCGCGCGCCCGATCCAGGCGCCGAACTCGCGCGCCTGTTTTTCCCGAACTGACATGGATGCGGCAATGGCGGAAGTTGCTTCGGACGTCGGCGCGATCTCAAATGTGCAGCGGGTCGTGTTGTTCGATTTCGATGGCGTACTGGTGCGCGGCGACGCGTTTGCGAAGTTCATGCGCGAACGCTATTCGCGCGCCTGGTGGCGGGTCCTGCCGCTGCTGATGCTGACCCCGATCTTGCTGCTCCCTGCGCTTACCTCGCGCGGACGTCGCTCGATCGTGCAGCTCGTGATTGGGTGGGCCCTGGTCGGTCTCGACGACAAGGCCTATCGCGCGCTCGCCGATCGCTTCGGTCGCACGCTCGCACGCGACGCTCGTCATTTCTCTCGCTCGGCGTTCGCGGTCCTCAACGGACATCGTCGGGCCGGCGATCGCGTGCTGGTCGTGACCGGCTGCGAGGAGACGCTGGCACGCGCGATCCTCGATGAGCTGGGTTTGTCCGAAATCGAGCTGGTTGCCTCGCGCGTGATGCCGGGGCGCTTCGGTCCACGCGTCGCGGTGCGCAATGTCGGTCGCGAAAAGTTGCGCCAGCTCGCGTTGCGCGACGTGCATCCCGAATGGGACGTCGCCTACAGCGATTCGCTCGTCGATTTGCCGATGCTCGCGGGCGCGCGCGCTGCCGTGGTCGTGAATCCGAACCGCGGCATGCTGGCGCGTGCACAGGCACGTCTCGGTGCGCGCGTCTCCGTCGTGGACTGGGCCTGAATCGAGCCGCGATCGGGTCAACCGCGGGACAGTGGACCTCGCGGAGCCGGCTGTCGCTTGCAAGCGCTGGCGCGAGACGATAGCGTAAGCACTTACGTAATCGCCTACGGAGTTTCCATGTTCCTGCATTCGCAAGGCGAACTGGCGCTCGGCAGCCGCTTCAAGGCCGTCAGTGAAAGTCTGTATGCGATCGCAAACGCGACGTATCGATCCAACGGCATCGATCTGGATGCGCACTGGTTCCCCGTGCTGCGCTACCTGCAGGTGAAGGGGCCGGCCAGCGTGACCGAAATCGCGACAGCGATTGGCCAGAGCCATCCCGCGGTCAGCCAGCTGGCATCGAGGCTGCGCAAGGAAGGATGGCTGACGCGACGCACCGATCGCAGCGACGCGCGCCGCGGTGTGCTTGAACTTTCGGCCGAGGCGGAGCGCAAGCTGGATCGCCTTGGCCTGGTCTGGTGTGCGATCCGGCGCGGGGCGGGCGCTGCGGCGACGCAGGGTCGCGGCTCGCTGCTCGATACGCTCGCGACGTTTGAGGCGGCTATCGCCAGCGGCGGCCTCGCGACGGATATCCTCTCCCAGCACGAGTGTCTGCGCGCCGCACCCATCAAGATCGTGACGTATCAGCCGCGGTTGGCAACGCATTTCGAGCGCATCAATACCGAGTGGCTGGAGCGGTATTTCAGCGTCGAAGCCGTCGATCGCGCGATGCTCGCCGACCCGCAAACCCATGTGCTCGATCGTGGTGGTGCGATCGTCTTTGCACAACTCGACGGCGAGGTGATCGGTACCTGCGCCTTGTTGAAGGAATCGCCGGGTGTATACGAGTTATCGAAGATGGCGGTCGAGACCGGATTTCGCGGCGTTGGCGCGGGTCGCCAGTTGCTCGACGCGGCAATTTCAGAGTTCCGCAAGCGTCGCGGCAAGACGCTGTTCCTCGAGTCGAACGCAAAGCTCAAGCCGGCGTTGACGTTGTACGAGAGTGCAGGCTTCGTGCATCAACAGGCGCCGCGCCCCGGAAGCCACTACGCGCGCGCCGATGTCTACATGATCTATCAACCGAAGACGCTGCGTGCACCCTAGCTCAAGCGCGTGGCACACCGCGGTCGACGCTAGTCAGGTTGCGTTGCAGATCGCGTTCAATACGACCTCGGCGTGCCGTGTGCGTTTCAGAGTGTCGTCTGGCGGCCTTGCGCGTCGACCAGCGAGATCGACAAGCTGCTGTCGTCGCCGAGGTCGCAGAAGATCACGGCTTCCTGCGCGGGCGCCATCACGGTAAATAGTGCGCCTTCGGCGTTGCCGATGGCACTGAGTACCTGCAGGTCGGCGTCGGCAAGTGGATGGCCGGCATCGGCCAGGCGTTTGCGGCACAACGCGATGACGGCTTCCTTTCGGGTCTTGTCGGCAGCGAGCAGATCGGCCATGGGCGGTTCCGCGAGCCAGGCCTGCCACTCGCCGATGTCGAGTCCACGACTGAGGGTGACGTCGACCAGCCTGAATTCCGCGTCCGCTTCCTGCGCAGGAAAACACACGGCATACGTGCAGCCGTCGTCGCAGAACTGGATTTCGCCTGCGTCGCGCAAGGCCCGGCGTACAGTCACCGGCATGCTCCGCCCGAGGCGCGCATGCAATGAATCGAGCAGCGACTCCAGCAGCGCTAGCGTCGCCGACCACTGTTCGGCGTCGAAATAGCCGCGCAGGCTCAGTTGCAGACCGTTGCCGGCCGAAGCCATCAGCTGGGCATGCACGAGGACATCTTCGCGCGCAACGACATCGAGAACCCGGCTGTACAGCTCGGGCAGGCTCATGACCACACCATCGCGGCGCCCGCTGAGGCCAAGGTCGAGCAGCCGCGCTTCTATGGCCTGCGGGTGATCCAGCAGGCGCGCGGTCATAATCATCGCAAAATCGTTTGCATCAGGTTCGAGGCAGTCCGCTGCGCGGGTCCCCGTGATCTTGTGCAAGCACTCGCGTGCGCCGACTGGCTCAATGCAAGCCGAGCACCACGATCGTCTTGCCAGCCACATCGATCATGCGCTGCTCTTCGAGCTGCTTGAGCACACGACCGACCATCTCGCGCGAACAACCCACGATACGGCTGATCTCCTGGCGCGAGATGCGGATCTGCTTGCCTTTGGGATGGGTCATCGCGTCCGGCTCTTCGGTCAGGTCGATCAGGGTCTTGGCAACCCGGCCGGTGACGTCCATGAAGGCGAGGCGGCTGACTTTGCGTGAGGTATGCAGCAGACGGTTGGTCAGCTGCGAGCCGATCGCGAACAGGATCTTCGGGCATTCCTCGCGCAGCGGTCCTTCGAACAGGTTGAACATGCGCTCATAGCCGATTTCGGCCAGTTCGCACGGCGTGCGTGTACGCACCATGACTTCACGACGCGGTGTCTCGACGAAGAGGCCCATCTCACCGATGAACTCGCCGCGGTTTAGGTAGGCGAGAATCAGCTCACGGCCTTCCTCGTCTTCCGAGGAAACCGTCAGGGAGCCATCGATGACGTAGTAGAGGATATTGGCCGAATCACCGGGTCGGATGATGGCGGTTTTGCTGGCGTAGCGGCGGCGATGACAGGCGCTCAGGAAACGTTCCATGGCGGCCCGATCCGGCGTGAGCATCGCCGGCGCCTGGACGCGGTTGACTTCGCGCTGGAGCATGTAACGAAAATCGGCGATTTTGCCTTGCGCTTCCACTAGGCCCCCTTCAAGTCCGATGCGGCATGGATGCCGCTTCAAGACGGAACACGTGGAATTTCACGCGTTTGCGAACCCGCCACGGATGGACTCGTTACATCTTATTGCATATTGGCTATTGCGTCACACGCCTTCTGTCTGGCCGTTGCGCCCTCACCGGTTTCATAGCGTTGCGGCATGGCCCATAATCCGCGACCCGGCAAAGTGGCTGAAACATCCGTCCGGCATCCTGTCGCGTCCCGTACGCCCGCATCGAGGTATCCGTCGTGGTCAAACCGATTCCGCGCCTGCAATTGCAGGGTTTCAACAACCTGACCAAGGCGCTCAGTTTCAATATCTACGACATCTGCTACGCGGTGTCCGAAGATCAGCGTCGGCGCTACATCGAATACATCGATGAACAGTACGACGCCGACCGCCTGACCCAGATTCTGACCGACGTCGCCGAGATCATCGGCGCGAACATCCTCAACGTCGCACGCCAGGACTACGATCCGCAGGGCGCGTCGGTGACGATCCTGATTTCCGAGCATCCGGTGGTCGACAAGCTCGGTCGCGACATGATCTCGGACGCGGTCGTCGCGCATCTGGACAAGAGCCACATTACCGTCCACACGTATCCCGAGACGCATCCGCACAACGGCATCGCAACCTTCCGCGCCGACATCGACGTCGCCACCTGCGGCGTGATTTCGCCGCTTCGTGCTTTGAACTACCTGATCGACAGCTTCGAGTCGGACATCGTCACGATGGACTATCGGGTGCGCGGTTTCACTCGCGATGTGAAGGGCCGCAAGCACTACATCGACCACAAGATCAACTCGATCCAGGATTATCTGGCCAAGCACATCCGCCAGAAATACGAGATGTTCGACGTCAACGTCTATCAGGAAAACATTTTCCACACCAAGATGCACGTGAAGGACTTCGACCTCGATACCTATCTGTTCGAGGCGAATGCGGACGACCTCTCGTTCAAGGAACGCCAGCGCATCGAGCAATTGCTCAAGCGCGAGATCGAAGAACTGTTCCACGGGCGCAACCTGATGTAACCAGCCGCGCCCGACCACTGCGGTCGGGCTGTTTCGGCGCACGGTGACTAATGGCGGATGCGCGCAGGCCGCCGGGTGCTAGCGTTGCCGCGTTGCAGGATCCGCAAGAATCCTGCCATTCCTCGACCGGAGAATCGCTATGAAAGCTCGCATGGCCACCTTGCTGTGTGTCGGAATCCTCGCGGCCTGTTCCGGCCCGCAGGCGCCGCAAAGCGTTGCGACGCCGACGCCGCCACCGACCGCACCTGCCCCGCCGGTACTGGTCTCCGGTATCGAAAAAAGCAACTTGGATACCGCAACGCGCGCGCAGGACGACTTCTACCGCCACGTCAACGGTCAGTGGTTGGATGCCACCGAGATTCCGGCCGACAAGCCTTCTTATGGTTCGTTCAGCAAGCTCAGCGACGACTCGATCGAGAATCTGCGCAAGATCATCGACGAGTCCGCCAAAGCCGCCCCGGCAGCCATCGACATCGATCAGCGCAAGATCGCCGACCTGTATGCGAACTTCCTCGACGAGCCGGCGATCGAGGCGGCTGGCGTCAAGCCGCTGCAAGCCACCTTTGAGCGCATCGATGCGATGAAGGGCGGCAAGGACATCGCGATCCTGATGGCCGAATTCGGGCGCTCGTTGGCGCAGCCGGGTACGTTCGGCCCCGCACCCACGCTGCCGTTCAACATCCTCGTGCATCAGGACAACAAGGACGCGACCCGATACATCGCCGACCTGCAGCAGAGCGGGCTGGGCCTGCCTGATCGCGACTATTACCTCAAGGACGACGACGCCAAGCTCAAGGGCATCCGCACGCAGTACCAGGCCTTCCTTGAGCAGGTCCTCGGCATGAGCGGGGACAAGCAGGCGGCAAAGACGGCGAAGAACATCCTCGTCCTCGAAACCGCATTGGCCAAGGCGCAATGGACCAAGGTTGAGACGCGCGACCCGATCAAGGGCTACAACAAGACCGAGATCAGCAAGCTTGCGGCGCTGGCGCCTGGGTTTGACTGGGATGCCTACCTCGACACGGCCGGCATCAAGGGCAAGGTCGACGTGGTCAATATCGGCCAGCCGAGTTATCTGAAGGCGTTCGCGAAACTCGTGTCGGCCACGCCGCTGCCGACCTGGAAAGCGTATTTCCGCTGGAAAGCATTGCGCGATGCCGCACCAAACCTGTCCAGGGACTATGTCGATTCGAGCTTCGCCTTCTACGGCACCGCCTTGCGCGGCGTGCCGGAAAACCAGCCGCGCTGGAAGCGCGCTGTCGGCGTCGTCGAAAAGGCGATGGGCGACGCGCTCGGCAAGTTGTATGTCGCGAAATACTTCCCGGCGTCGAGCAAGCAGCGCGCGGACGAATTGGTGAAAAACTTCCTCGCCGCCTACAAGCAGGGCATCGACAACCTCGACTGGATGAGTGCGGACACCAAACGCGAAGCGCAGGCGAAGCTCGCCAAATTCATGCCGAAGATCGGTTACCCGGATGTGTGGCGGGACTATTCGTCGCTGGAGATTGTCAAGGGCGACCTCGTCGGCGACGTCACGCGTGCCAATGCGTTCGAGTACCAGCGCAACCTCAACAAGCTCGGCAAGCCGGTCGACCGCAGCGAGTGGGGCATGACGCCGCAGACGATCAACGCCTACTACAACCCGGAGTTGAACGAGATCGTGTTTCCGGCCGCGATCCTGCAGCCGCCGTTCTTCAATGCCGAGGCGGACGATGCGGTCAACTACGGTGCGATCGGCATGGTCATCGGCCACGAGATCAGCCATGGCTTCGACGACCAGGGCGCGCAGTACGACGGCGATGGCAACCTGCGCGACTGGTGGACGAAAGAAGACCACGAGAAATTCGCAGCAAAGACCAAGGCGCTCGTCGAGGAATACAACGGCTTTGAACCGGTGCCGGGTTATCACATCAACGGCGAGCTGACGCTGGGCGAAAACATTGCCGACAACTCCGGCATGGCAGTCGCGTACAAGGCGTACCAGATCGCGCTTGACGGCAAGCCCGCGCCGAGCATCGACGGCTTCAGCGGCGATCAGCGCTTCTACGTGGGATTCGCTCAGGCGTGGCGCACCAAACTGCGCGACAACTATGCGATCGAGCTGATCAAGTCCGACCCGCACTCGATCCCGGTCGACCGTGTGCTCGGCACCCTGGTCAATCAACCGGGGTTCTACAGCGCATTCGACGTGAAGGCGGGCGACAAGATGTATGTCGCGCCGGAGAAGCGCGTCAGTATCTGGTAAGCCATGCTGGGCAGGCGCGCATCGCATCATCGCGCGCCTGCTGCCGAACGGTTTGACTAAATGCGGTAGGCCACGCTTTTCATGATGCGACTGGCTACACGCATCAGGCTCGGCAGTGGCGGCGGCAACGTTTGAGCACCGGCGGCCATCGCTTGATCCGCATGACGTGCTTCGTCATCCTTCATGCGGCGCACGATCGCGCGACTGCGCTCGTCGCCAGCTGGTAACGTTTGCAGGTGTTCACCCAGATGCGCTTCGACTTGCCGCTCGGTCTCGACGACGAAGCCGAGGCTGAGACGATCGCCAATCAGGCCTGCGCCTGCACCGATCGCGTAAGCGCCGGCATACCAGAGTGGATTGAGCAGGCTCGGTCGGCTGCCGAGTTCGTCGAGACGTTCTCCGCACCAGGCCAGGTGATCCGTTTCCTCGGCGGCAGCTTCCAGCATCTGCTCGCGTATGGCCGCGCTGCGCGCGACGGCGGCCTGGCCGAAATACAGCGCTTGCGCGCATACCTCGCCGACGTGATTGACGCGCATCAGACCGGCCGCGTGCTTGCGCGCGGCATCGTCGAGTTCGGCTTCGGGCGTGCTGCCGGCCGGCGACGCCTGCGATGCAATTGGCGCAGCGACGAAGACCGTTTCGAGCGCACGCTCGAATTCTACAATGGCGCGATCCAGCAGGGAAAGGTTGGCTGTGCTCATGACACCGGATTTTCCAGTTGTTGCGCGAGCAATGCCAGTGGATGCAGCACTGGCAGTGTCGCCGCGCGATCGCGCAGGCCGTTGCCGAGATGGATGCGGCAACCGATGTTCGTGGTCAGCAGCACATCCGGCGTCAGCGCCTGTGCCTGGTCGAGCTTTTCGTCACGCAGGCGATCGGCGAATTCCGCCTGTTCGAGAAAATAACTGCCGGCGGCGCCGCAGCAGCGTGGTTGTTCCGGTAGCGACAGCAGGCTGAATTGTGGAATCCGCGCGAGCAGGGCACGGATCGGCGCAACCTCGCCCACCACATTCACCTGAGTGCATGGAAGGTGCAGAGCTGCGCGCAGCGCAAGCGGCTTGAAGCGCAATTGGGAAAACCCCGCATCGGCGGCAAGAAACGCGTGGACATCCGCGACGCGCAACGTCATGCCGCTTCCAACCTGGTCGCGCAAGTCGCCGAAGCAGCCGCTGGCGCTGACCAGCACGACGTCGGCGCCAGTCGCAAGCAGGGCTGCACGGGTCGATCCGGCTTCGTCCTTGGCTTGTTCGACCTCGCCAGCGTGTCGCGACAGGGCGCCGCAACATTGGACGGAAGGGGTATCTACGACTTCGTAGCCAAGCGCTTCAAGCAGGCAACGCGCTGCGGCATGCGTGTCCACGTCGTACGCGCGCGCGACGCAGCCGCGAAACAGGACGACACGGCCACGAACCTGCAGTGGCCGCTTCGCCGTCGGCAATCGGATGGCCAGCGGCAAATCCGGCTGCGTTGCGACGATTCGTCGCCACAGCGAGGCTGGTGGAAGGAGGCGTGCCAGTCGCGGCATCCAGCGGCCCGTGCGCAAGGCCGCGCCGGCGCGTGCAAAGGCGTTCAACCGACGCGGGTCACGCAGCCAGTGTGGAAGGCGGGCTGGGGCTGGCCGGCGCCCGACCAGCGCTGCGCGGGTGTGCACCAGGATCTCGTCGTAGTTCACCTGCGACGGGCATACGTTCTGGCAGGACAGGCAGCCGAGGCAGTTGTCAAGGTGTTGCAGCATCAGTGGCGTCGGTTCCAGCATGCCGGTAGCGAGTGCCCTGGCCAGCGCGATGCGTCCGCGCGGAGACTCAGCCTCTGTGTTTTCGAGGCGGTAGGTCGGGCACTGCGGCAGGCACAAGCCGCACATCACGCACTGGTCGGTCAGGGCGAGCAGCGAGGTATCGATAGGGAGCAAACCGGGAAGAGGAACGGCCATGAATTTCATGCTACCATTTGCGGTTCCACTGGTCGGCGGCCCGCTGTTGCCAGTTGCGGGGACTTCCGTTATCCTCCCGCGCCCTCATTTACGACGTGCCCGCTTTCCGGGCCGAGCCAGAGTCTTTCGGACATGAATACGATCAGTGCCAAAACCGAAAGCGTCAAACGCGATTGGTATCTAGTGGATGCCACCGACAAGACGCTCGGTCGCCTGTGTACGGAACTCGCGCATCGCCTGCGCGGCAAGCACAAGCCCATTTACACGCCGCACGTCGATACCGGCGATTATCTCGTCGTGATCAACGCCGAGAAGATCGCGGTCACCGGCAAGAAGCTGGACGACAAGAATTATCATCGCTTTACCGGCCATATTGGCAACCTCAAGACCACTTCGCTCAAGGACATGCTGGCCAAGCATCCGGAGCGCGTGATCGAGATCGCCGTGAAGGGCATGCTGCCAAAGAACCCGCTTGGCCGCGCGATGTACCGCAAGCTCAAAGTCTACGCCGGTGCGAGCCATCCGCATGAAGCCCAGCAGCCTCAGGTGCTGGACATCAATACCGCAACCTAACGCGATTCCCTCGCAAGAGCCCGCACATCCGTGTGCGGACTTTTCAACAACAGCAGAAGAATCACATGGCTATTCAGCAGAATTACGGCACCGGCCGTCGCAAGTCCTCCGCAGCCCGCGTGTT
>JBDSNK010000149.1:0-6442 GCA_039915385.1 Dokdonella sp. | reverse complement strand
AGCATGAATTGCAGACAGCCGACGCCGAGCACGAGCAGCACGAGTCCGATGGTGTCGATCGGCGTCTTCACTATCTTCGATTCGCGATGGCGCAGCAGCGACCAGGTGATGGCGACCGCGAGCAGGCCGACCGGTACGTTGATGTAGAAGATCCACGGCCACGAATAGTTGTCCGTCAGATAGCCGCCCAGGATAGGCCCGAAGATAGGCGCGACCACGACCGTCATCGCCCACAGTGCGAGCGCGAGACCCTTCTTCTCGTTCGGATAGTTGTTGAGCAGCAGGCTGAGGCTCAGCGCAACCATCGGGCCGGAGCCCGCGCCCTGCAGCAGGCGCCCAATCACCAGCATCGGCATGCTCGTCGCGAATCCGCACAGGATCGACATCAGCACAAACAGCAGTGCCGATACGCAGAAGCTGCGTACTTCGCCGAACTGGCGCGCGATCCAGCCGCTCAGCGGTTGCATGATCGCACTCGCCAGCGAATACGAACTAATCGACCAGGTGCCTTCCTGCGGACTGACGCCGAGACTGCCGGCTATATGCGGCACCGATACGTTCACGATCGTGATGTCGAGCACTTCCATGAACGTCGCGAAAGCGACCGCGATCGTCAGCAGTGCGAGCGGTGTGCCATGCAGCGGCGGCAGCGGCGGCAGCGGCGCGCGATCGCCGGGGTTGGCAGCCATCGGTGTGCCTCAGTGAGCGCCAGGAAGATTGGCGGCGACGATCGCGTTGGCCTCTGTTTCGGCTTTGGCGAAATCGTGTTCATAGACATCGGTGTGGGCGACAGCCGCATTCGCCGGCACGCTTGCGAGCACGCTGCCCGATCGGTCGTGCGTATCGACCTTGACTGATGTCGACAGCCCTATGCGCAGGGGGGATTTTTCCAGTTGCTTCGGATCGAGTGCAATGCGAACGGTGACGCGTTGCACGACCTTGATCCAGTTGCCCGATGCATTCTGTGGCGGCAGCAAAGCGAATGAAGAGCCCGTGCCGGCGCCAAGGCCGACGACCTTGCCGTTGTATTCGAAGTTGCCGCCGTAGAGATCGCTTTCGACCCTGGCTGATTGCCCGATGCGAATGTGCGCGAGCTGGCTTTCCTTGAAGTTCGCATCGATCCACAGATCGTGCAACGGGATCACCGTGAGCAGTGCCTGGCCCGGCTGCACGTGCGAGCCCACCTGCACGCTGCGCTGCGCGACATAACCACCGATTGGCGCGACGATCGCGCTGCGTTCATTGTTGATCCAGGCCTCACGGAATGCGGCCTTGGCTTGCAGCACGGATGCGTTCTCACCGATGGCGGTGCCGTCGACCATCGCATGCGAAGCCTCCGCCTGGCGCAGCGCGAGATCAAGCGCGGCCTTTGCCGTGTCGACGGTTTCGCGTGCGTGCGCGACTTCTTCCGGTGCGATTGCCTTGTCGGCGAGTAACGGCTGGCGCCGCTGCAAATCAGCCTGCGCGCGTGACAGGTCGAGTCTGCGTGCGGCAATGCCGGCATCGTACTGCGAGGCCATCGCGGTTTGCTGTCGTACCTGGCGCACGGCGTTTGCGAGCGCGCTCTTCGCCTTTGACAGATTCACCTGAGCATCGGTCGGGTCAAGCTTGACCAGCACCTGGCCGGCGCTGACCAGTTGGGTGTCATCGGCGAGCACCGCGACGACCGTGCCCGCAACCTGTGCCGATAGCGCGACCTGGTTGCCGTTGACATAGGCGTCATCGGTAACTTCTCGCAACGAGAACACGAACAGCCAGAGGAGATACCAACCAATGCCCAAAAGGATGAACACGGTGGCGATCACGCCGAGGATTATGCGGCGTTTGCCATTTCCATTGGTTTTTGCGCCGTCTGATTTCGCAGCGAGAGTAGGGGAGTCGCTCATCGGGAGTTGGCTCGTTCAACGGATGTCGGGGAGTGGGGCGGTGCGTCATTTCCTGCGGCAGGCACGGCAGTATCGATGTTGTCCATGCGATAGCCGCCACCCAGTGCCTTGATCAATGCGATTTCACTGGACACTGCTTGCGCATCGAGCGTTGTTGCCGCATCGCGCTGCTGCAGCACCTGGGCTTGCGCGGCCAGCAGGCTGCGGTCGTCGCTGACACCACGACGCACCCGCGCAGCCGCGGTGTCCACCAGTGATTGCGCGGCAGCGAGTTGCTGCGCACGCTGCCGGCGGCGGGCATCGATCTGTTCGAGGCTGAGCGCCTGTATCGCGACATCGCGTGCTGCATCGACCACGCTGGCGTCATACTGCGCAGCAGCTGCGTCCAGCTGCGCCTGCGAAACGCCATAGGCTGCGCGCAAGCGTCCGAGACCGAAGATCGGCAGATGCAGGGCGGGTCCGATGCCGCCCATGCGGCTACCGGCGGTCAAGAGTTTGTCGAGATCGACCGATTGCAGGCCAACCATCGCGCCAAGGCTGATGTCCGGGTAGAACTGCGTGCGCGCGACATCGACGCGGCGCATGGCCGCTTCGATTCGCCAGCGATTGGCGGCGATATCCGGGCGTCGCGCGAGAAGATCGAGGCCGATTTTGTCAGGTAGGGTCGCGGTGATCAGCGGCAGCGGTTTGGGATCCAGTTTGGGCAGGTCGGCGGGTGCGATGCCGAGCAAGGCGGCCAGCGCAGCGAGGCGGATTTGCGCAGCGCCGTCGTAGGCGGCAGCCTGCTCGCGGGCCGCGGCTATCTGAGCGTCCGCCTGGTGCACGCTGTCTGGCCCATCGATGCCGCTTGCGGCGCGCTTCGCCGCGATTTGGCGATTGCGTTCCAGCGCTACGACAGTGTCCTTAACAATCGCGAATCGCGCTTGATCGGCCTGCCAGCTGAAGTAGGTATCGGCAATGGCAGTTGTCAGCATCAGCGTAGCGGCGCTGCGCTCGGCTTCGGCGGCGTGCGCCTCGTCGACCGCGGCGGCGACGGCGGCGCGTGTCTTGCCCCAAAAGTCGAAGTCGTACTGGAATTGCAGACTGAGGTCGCCCTGGTTGTACCAGGTGAACCCCAGGAAGCGCGGCGGGATCAGACCATTCTCGCTGAGGCGCTGGCGCTGCACCTGCGCATTGGCCTGGATCGAGGCGCCCCCGGCTGCGCTCGCGATATCAATCGAGCGCAGTGCGGTATTGAATCGCTTGTGCGCCTGATCGAGCGACGGCGAACTGGCAATGCCCATCTGTTCGAGCGAGTCGAGTTGCGCGTCCGCATAGCGCTGCCACCACTGCGCCTGAGGCCAATCGCCACTGGCAGCCATGATTCCGGCGAGCGGCGCCTCGTTGCGCAAGCTGGGTGCATCGGGCTTGGGCGGAATCGAGCAGCCCGCCACAACAAGCAGTGCGGTCAGTACAACGAACGGACAAACGGCGTTGGCAGTCATCGATTGTTTTCTGCGGAGTTCGAAAACGGAGGTTGCTACGTGGCGCGGAATGGAAAGCGTGGCGAATCGTGTCAATCAAACTGATCCGCTGCAGCCCTTCCATTGCCAGCAGCAGAATGGACGTCAGAAACGCGACACGGACCGCGTGAGGCCTCAACTCGAAATAACAATACTAATGAGTTTTGTAATTCACTGCAACGGGGCAAGCACAGGAATAGCGCCCGCCAGGCAGGCGCATCAACGATAGTCGCGATGGCAGGCGTCGCAGGCATTCGCGACCTTGGTCAGCGCCTCGGCCTGCAGCGCGCAATCCGCCTTGGGATCCCACTGCGCGATCGCGTCCCGCATCTCGTTGGCGTAGTGGCTGAACACGCGGTCCTTCGCATCGGGGGCTAGCAAAGCAGACTCCAGATCGGTCGCCAGCAACTGCAGATGCGTGGCCGCAGCTAGGATCTTTGGCGACAGGCACTTGTCCGCGCGTGCAGCGCTTCGTGCGTCGACCAGCGCATGCTGCATTACGTTCATCAATCCACGTGGCCAGGCATGGCGAAGGGCGATCGCGTTACTGGCCATGTTTGCCATCAGGGCGCCGGCGAGGAGGCCGATTGTCAGGCAGATCAGATAGCGCATCGATTCGCACCCGCAGAAAATGCAATGGTAACGCGTGTCCAGGCATGCGCAGCTTAGGCGGCCGATGCGTCGCATCGAAGCCTCACGCCGATACTGTTACCCTGCGCGCCCTCATGAGCATCCCTCCCGTCGACGAACGCTTTCGCGGAATCGATCGTCTCTATGGCGTCGGCAGCGTCGCGCGCCTTGCGCACGCGCATGTTTGCGTGATCGGCATCGGCGGCGTCGGCTCGTGGGTTGTCGAAGCGCTTGCGCGCAGCGGCATGGGTCGACTGACCCTGATCGACGCGGATGACGTCTGCATCAGCAACACGAATCGGCAGCTGCACGCGCTGGATGGCGAATTCGGCAAACCCAAGGTTGCGGTGATGGCCGAACGCGCGCGACGCATTCATCCATTGATCGTGGTGGATGAGATCGAGGAATTCCTGACTCCGGGCAACTTGGAGAGCCTGCTCGATCGCGGTTACGACATCGTTGTCGATTGCTGCGACGCATTCCGAGTAAAGGTACTGACCATCGCGTGGTGTCGTCGCCGCAAGCTGCCACTGATCACGTGTGGCTCAGCCGGGGGTCGCACCGATCCGACCCTGATTGCTGTGCGCGACCTGTCAAAGACCGAACACGATGCGATGCTCGCTTTGGTGCGCAAGAAGCTGCGCGAAGAATTCAACTTTCCGCGCGGCCCGAAACGCTACTTCAGTGTGCAGGCCGTCTATTCGCGTGAAAACGTGCGCTATCCGCAAGCCGATGGCAGCGTCTGCGGCACTCGGCCGGAGCAGGGTGAAGCACTCAAGCTTGATTGCGGCGGAGGCCTCGGCGCCGCGACGCATGTGACTGCTGCGTTCGCGTTTGCGGCGGTATCGCGCGTGCTCGAGCGGCTGTTGCGGCCAGCGATGACGACGCGCTCCTGATTCATGAGGGACTGTGCGGCGTCGGCGGATTCAATTTCGAAGTGCACCACGGTTGAAGGAAACGTCGAACCTCGCTTGAGGTGTTCAATTAGGGGCTGGTGTGGATATCGACAGGGTGGGGATATCATCTGGCTCTCGAGTGGTTTGATGGACGGGAGCGAAAAATGTTGTCCTTTGGATAGCGTAGTCGCACACGAAGCGGGGCATGCCCTCGGCCTAGGTCATGCGGCGATCCGGTGCTATCAAGGAAAATGTTTCGGTTGCGGAGAGCACGGTCCAGAATGAGCAGCGCTGCTTCGATCGCCGCGGCGGTCTCGTCGTGTTCGACACAGAGAGCATGTGTGGAGCGGAATATCGATTACGCCATCGAAGCAATAGGCGAGCCGTATTTCCGCACTGAGCGTTTTGTGCAAGCAATCGAAGTCCGCAGGCCTCTGAGCGATGTCGTCTCGATACTAGGCAATCCCAAGTCATCGCGTAAATTGCAGAACGGTGCGATCGTACTGACGTGGGTATATGGAGAGAGCGAGATGGGCGAAACATATCGCTGTGAAAAGCTCGCGGATGTGGATTACAGGACGTGGTTTACCACGATGGAGATCAGTTTTGGAAACGATGGGGTAACAAGCTGCAAGGCCAAGATCGACACGTTCATAACCAAGGTTGCGGTGCGATATGAAGGCCGCGGCGACCCGATCGATAGCAAGGACTTGACGTGTGACGCGCTTGCGCGGCGGAAATAGGCTGCCGGGTTCGGAATGGACAATTGGGTCAGGTTCATTTATTGGCAAAATAGCCGGCAGTATTCGCGAAGTAACGTGAGTGCCTAAATGCTCACCTGAGCATGTCTCACTGGGTCGTTACAGCCGAAACAAACGCCGCGCGTTAAGCGTGGTCGCTTCGCTGATCGCCGCAGCGCTGTCGCCTCGCAGCGTCGCTACATGCGCGAGTACTTCGATCAAACGCGCCGGCTCATTGCGCTCACCTCGGTGCCCATCAAGCGGCTGGTCGGGCGCGTCGGTTTCCAGCAGCAGGTATTCGATCGGCATCTGCGCGACGATCGAACGCAGGCGTTTGGCACGCTCGTACGTCACCGGTCCGCCGATGCCAAGACAGAAGTCGAGCTTCCACAACTGGCGCGCCTGTTCTTCGCTGCCGGAAAAACTGTGCACGACGCCGCTGAGGCCACCGACCTTGCGCAGGGTTGCAATGACTTCGTCGACGGCACGGCGCGCGTGCAGGATCACCGGCAGTTCGAATTCGCGTGCGAGTTCGAGTTGGCGCAGGAAGTACATGCGCTGGGTGTCGTGATCGAGGCCGTCGATGAAGAAATCCAGGCCGCATTCGCCGACCGCGACAGGGCGTTCCTTCTCGAGCCACGCACGCAGCGCCGCCAGATGCTCAGGCTGATGCTCGGCGAGATACATCGGGTGCAGGCCGTAGGCGGGATGCAGGTTCGGTGTCGACGCGCAAAGCCCGCGCAACTTTTCGAAACCTGCCAACGCAATGGCTGGAACGATCTGCGAGG
>JBDSNK010000055.1:0-4724 GCA_039915385.1 Dokdonella sp. | reverse complement strand
CGGTCAATGGAATCGTTGCGGCGGCAGGACAATTGAACGTGATCGTGCCGCCACTCCCCGTGTTCACGGCGTTGTACGCCGTCTTGAAACCGGCCTCCGTGCAGGTGGACACGACGCGATCGGTCGCCCCCGCCAAACCGCTCCACGCGACGAAAAACCCAAGGCACCAGACCATCTTCCGAAGCGGTGCACGCATGCCGGCCCTCCCGTTGTCGCCGCAGGCGGGGCAGGGAATGGGCAGTGACGCGGCGCGGATCGACACGGCCGTGTCGCTCAGCCCGGTGATGACCGAGGCGTGGTTGCCGGGGTGTCTTGATCGTTGCATGGGAATTCGCTCCTCAGCTCTGCGGTGACCGCACACCTCAAGGTGGCGGCGGGGACGGTCCGGGTAACGCCTTTCGGAGTGCCATCGTGCCACCGCGCCGCGCCGAATGCGCGGATGGCGGAAGAACGGGGTCGAAGAACGGGGTGCACAACAGCTGCTCCTCAACTTCGCACCGCATGCACGCCATCCGACGCGGAACACGATGTCCTGTCTTCGTTCCGGGTACTTCCACCGCAGCCACAACGAAGTGCGGCCGATTCCCCGTGGCAGCGGGTCGAGCCGCAATGCCCGTCATCGATCACCCGGCGGCATTGACCAACCACACTCGAAGTCTCATCGATCACCCCATTTTGCCGATCGACGAACCCCGCACAGGTGACCCAACACTCGCCCGCAGTCATCGACCAATGCCGCGCAGTAACCCATCACCAAACGCGAGTCATTGAGCGCGTTCGGGATACTGATCGATCACTGCGCGCGTGTGGTCGATCACAGCGCGGATACTCGAACGTGACTGCGCGGCCGCCATCGATGAGCGCGGGCGAGTGATCGATCAGCGGCCGCTTGGTCGACGATGACGTCGCGCGGCTGATCGATGACGGCCAACGAGCGATCGGTTACAGCCCGCTTACTCATGGATGACCGCCAGCGCGTGATCGTCCACTCGCAGCCGGTGGCGCTCCTGCATAGGGCGGCCTCCGATGACCGCAGGCCACTCCTCGCATCAGCGCGAAGCGATGGAAGCGAATGGGTGCGGTTGCACAGGCAGAAGGAAAAATTCATCGCTGCAGTTCGGCGGGTATTGCGGGGCAGGGAAGGAGAGTGACGCTGGCGCCGTCTTGATGGCCGGCGTACGCGAACGAACGATGAACGACCAGGATACGCAGCAATTGCGCCTCTAAAGCATGATCTTGCAAACAAGACAGGGCACGCCCGGCGCGCCTCGCGATGCCCATGACTTCCGGCCCGTTCACTAGTATCAACTCCACACTATGATCAACCCATGCTTATGATCAGGTGGATATCAGCGCGATGGTCGACACCGAAACCCATTTGTGGAAATTCCACAAGGAACTGAGCGCTGGCATCGTGTCGCTGGTGTTGCTCGCGGTGCTCGCACGCGCGAAGAAGCCGATGTACGGCTATCAGATCGCCAAGCAGCTCGACGACACCGGCGAGGGTGTGCTGAGTGGCAAGCAGAGCGCGCTTTATCCGGTTTTGCGCAGCCTCGAATCCTCCGGTTTGCTCGCGAGCGAGACCGAGCCCTCGGTCGCCGGGCCGCCGCGGCGGTACTACCGGATTACCGCTCTCGGTCGCCGCGTGCTCGAAGAGTGGACCTATGCCTGGAGCGCAACGCGCGATTTCGTGAATACCGTACTTGAGGACGCTTCCGCATGAACATGCCCCTGCCACGCACGATTGCCGAATACCTGGAGCAGCTGCGTGCCGCCTTGCGCGGTGCCGATCCCGCACTGATCCAGGACGCGCTCTACGATGCTGAAGACCATCTGCGTTCGGAGCTGTCCGAGAATCCGGGCAAGACCGAAGCGGAGATTCTTGCGAAGATCGCCAACAGTTATGGCGCGCCGGATGAGGTCGCTGCGATCTATGTCGACAAGGAACAACAGGTCGAGAAGGCGTTGCGTTCACCGCCGCCACCGCCACGCAGCAGTGCGCTGGGCCGTTTCTTCGGCGTCGCCGCCGATCCGCGTGCGTATGCGGCGTTGTTCTACATGTTGCTTTCGCTGGCGACGGGCATCTTCTACTTCACCTGGGCGGTGACCGGCATCTCGCTGTCCATCGGCCTGTCGATCCTGATTTTCGGGATCGTGTTTGCGGTGCTGTTCTTCGGCACCGTGCGCGTGCTGTCGCTCGTCGAGGGGCGCATCATTGAGGTCATGCTCGGCGAACGCATGCCGCGTCGGCCGCTTTACGCGAACACGGGAAAATCGTGGCGTGGACGCATCAAGGACATGTTCACCGACCCGCGCACCTGGTCGACCTTGTTCTATATGGTGCTGATGCTGCCACTCGGCATCATCTATTTCACGATTGCAGTCACCGGCATTTCGGTCTCGCTCGCGCTGATGGCCGCACCGGTCGCGGCGCTGCTCTCCAACTACGGCGTGATCGGCGGAGGCATCTACTGGGATGGCGAGATCTTCGCTCCGCCCTTGATCCTGGCCCCGATCGTCTTCGTCGCCGGCGTATTCCTTCTCTTTGGAATGCTGCATCTGGCGCGCGGCATCGCCCGTTTGCAGGGCGCGCTGGCGAAACATCTGCTGGTCATGTCGGCAGCCTGAGCCGCATTCAACGCGCGCGGCGCGTTCCCAGGATCGCATCGCGCTCGCGCAGGCGCTGCAGGATCGCGGCGCCGGACCCCTGGAGTCCGTCGTCGTCCGCGCGGCCGATGTCGCGCAGCAGGGCAGTGAGGCACTCGTTGCCGCTGTCTTCGCGATTGGCTTGCAGTCGCTCCATCAGCAATGCACTCAATGGATCGATTTCGAGAAAGCGCACGTCGTCGTTGCGATCGCGCACAAGCAGGAGGAGCACCGGTTGTTCGTTCGGCGCATCCGGGCGGAACTCGGCACTGATCCGATGCACCGGGTAGTGATACGCGAGCACCCGCGCGGTCGGTGAAACGATCGGCACGCCTGCGAGCAGGTCGCCATCGGGGTCGTGATCGACGTCGGCGATATCGTGCTCGTCGAGTGTGAGTGCGAGTTCGCTCCATTCGTAGTGCGCCAGCTCGAGCAGGAACGGCGGATCACCGAGCCCGCGTTCGGCGCGGCTTTCCAGATGGCGGATGAACTCGCGTGCTATCTCGGTGAACAACGGCGTGTGCGAGCGGTGATCGCGATAGAAGTCGCGCACCAGAGCATTCCACGGCGCATCGTCGTACAAGCTGCGGATCACTGGAAAGTTCGCGCTGAGCAGGCTTTCGACGTTGTTGAAGAAGAGGTCGGTGTAGATCGCCATGCGTCGCGGCTCGACTCCAGCCGGACGCGGTACGTTCGCGGGATCGCGGATGTGCGCGGCAAATGCGAACTGCAGCGCGTGCGTGCGATCAGGC
The DNA here is from genome assembly GCA_039915385.1 of Dokdonella sp. Taxonomy (GTDB): domain Bacteria; phylum Pseudomonadota; class Gammaproteobacteria; order Xanthomonadales; family Rhodanobacteraceae; genus Dokdonella_A. The sequence continues at coordinate 1,326 of JBDSNK010000055.1, read as the reverse complement.
GCTGCGGACATCGCGCACCTGGATCGCATCTTCGCTGCGCGCGTGGTCGCGCTGGATCGAGCGTATGGTTTCGACTTCGCCAATGAGTTCGGCGAGTGGCGGGAAATTGAAATCGCGTTCGACCAGGGTCGGTCGCACGCCGAAGTTACGGTAGGCGCGCGCAAGCAGCTGCCAGACCGGATCGATGATCGCCGCGCCGTGCGTGTCGACGAGCAGATCGGGTGCTTCGACGTAGTGTCCGGCGATGTGCACATAGGCGATGCGTTCGCCCGGCAGTGCATCGAGGAACGCGCCGGCGTCGTAACCGTGGTTGACGCTGTTGACGTGGATATTGTTGACGTCGAGCAGCAGGTCGCAGTCCGCCTCGGCGAGCACCGCGTTGATGAAATCGATTTCGCGCATCTCCTGGCCGGGTGCGGCGTAATAGGAAACGTTTTCGACCGCGATGCGCTGGCCCAGAACATCCTGCGCCTGGCGGATGCGCGCGGCGACGTGATGCACGGCTTCCTCGGTGAACGGAATTGGCATCAGGTCGTACAGGTGTCCCTCGTCGGAACAGTACGACAGGTGTTCGGAATAGATCGCGATGCCGTGCGTATCGAGCAGCCGACGAATGCGCGCGAGCAGGGTTTCATCGAGCGGCGCGGGGCTGCCGAGCGAAAGCGAAAGGCCGTGGCAGACGAGCGGATGACGCTCGCTCAATTGGCGCAGGTTGCGACCGAGCTTGCCACCGACACCGATCCAGTTTTCCGGCGCGATCTCGAAAAAATCGATGCCTTGGTCGGCACCGTGATCCTGCGCGAGATGAGCCTGCAGCGGACCCAGAAGGGCCCGCCGCAGACCGAGTCCTGCACCGTTGATCGCCGGGCGAGGACGTGTCGACATGGATCAGTGCTTGCCGCCGCAGCTGCCCTCGGCGCCCTTTTCCTTCTTGTCGCCACCACAGGAGCCTTCCGCACCCTTCTTCATGTGGCTCTTGTCCATCGACTTGTGCATCGCGGCGAGTTCGGTGCCGTCGAGCATGCCGTCTGCGTTCTTGTCCCAGGCCTTCATCTGCGTTTCGCTGAAACCACCGGCGGTGGCTTCGGCCATCGACACCTTGCCGTCCTTGTCCGTATCCATCTTCGCGACGCCGCACTTGCCTTCGCCGCATTTGCCTTCACCGGCCGCCGCGAGCATGTAGCCGGAGGCGAGGTCGTTCACCTGGAACGCCGGGCTGGCGGCAGCGAGCTGGCTGAGCGAGAGCGAACCGATGAACGCGGCACCGATCGCGAGGCCGAGGGTATTGCCGATCTTGCTGGACATTCGAGTATCTCCGTTACTTGG
>JBDSNK010000347.1:0-4690 GCA_039915385.1 Dokdonella sp. | reverse complement strand
GTCAGCGTGGTCATGCTCGCGGCGATGCCGAGCCCGATACCCACGACCATGAGCAGGGTGAGGATCGGGTTGCGCCTGAGGCTGCGCAGACCGAGTTGGAGGTAGTAGGCAAACATGATGATTCCTTGGGTTTCTTTCCCTTCTCACCTTGGGATCGACGCCGGCCATCAGGCCGGCGGAGGGTGCCCGAAAGGAGAAGGCAAAGCGTCAGGCGATGGCTGCCGGAGCCGAACTGTCGTCGCGCGCGGGCTTGCGCAACTGCGGTTCGTCGTCGAAGTCGGTGACCTGGCCGTCGATCACGTGCACGTTGCGGTGCGCACGCGCCGCGAGTTCCGGGTCGTGCGTGACCATGACGATCGTCGTGCCCTGGCGATTTATTTCCTCCATCAGCTCGAGCACGCCGCGCGCCATCAGTGAGTCGAGGTTGCCGGTCGGTTCATCCGCAAGCAGCAGGCGCGGCGAACCCGCCAACGCGCGCGCGATCGCGACACGCTGCTGCTGGCCACCGGACAATTCCGACGGGTAATGCTTCATGCGCGAGGCCAGACCGACGCGGCTCAGCGACTCCTCGATGCGCTTCTTGCGATCGGCAGCGGCGAATCCGCGATAGCGCAGCGGCACGTCGACGTTGTCGAACAGGTTGAGATCGGGAATCAGGTTGAAGCTCTGGAAGATGAAACCGATTTTCTCGTTGCGCAGCTTCGAGCGCTTGTCGTCGTTGAGGCCATGCACGTCGACGCCGTCAAGCTGGTACTCGCCGCCGGTGAATTCCTCGAGCAGGCCTGCGATGTTGAGGAAAGTCGTCTTGCCGGAACCGGACGGGCCGGTCACCGCGACGAACTCGCCTTCACGCACCTGGATCGAGAAGTCGCGCAGCGCATAGGTTTCGATCAGATGGGTCCGGTAGACCTTCTGCAGGTGGGTCATCTTGAGCATGGGTTCCTCGCTGTACTGCCTGAGTTGAAAGATGTAGATGCGGGTTCGATGCAATGCGTTAGTTGGACAGGGCGACGCGCTGAGCGCCGTTGAACAGATCGGTGCCCGAGATCACGAGGCGATCGCCTTCCTTGACGCCACTGACGATCTCGACCGAGTTGAGACTGGTGGCGCCGATCTGGATCGGCGTGCGCTCGGCGGTGCTGCCATGCACGACATACGCAACACGGCCGGCGCCGCTGTCGATGAAGGGTCCACGCTCGACGATCAACACGTTCGGGTGTTCGTCCATGAGGATGCGGGTGGTGAGCTGCTGGCTCTGGCGCAGGCCGGCGGGCTTCTTGTCGCCGAAGCGCACGCGACCGGTGACCTGTCCATTCAATACTTCGGGCGAGATCGCGCTGACTTCGCCGCGGTATTTCTCGCTGCCATCGACAATTTCCGCGGCCATGCCCGGGCTGAGGTCGTGCGCAAACACTTCCGGTACCTGCACTTCGATCTCGAGCGCGGTGAGATCGACGACGCTGAGGATCGGCGCATTCGGCGCGACGTTCGCGCGCTGCTGCGCGATCAGCTGGCCGACCTGGCCGTCGACTGGCGAGCGCAATTTCAATTCGTCGACTTGGCGCGTCAGGTCCTCGACCAGCAACTTCTGTCGGTCCAGCGCAAAACGCTTGGTCTTCAGTTCGAACGCGAGGCTGTCGCGGTCGAGCTTCACGTTGTGCTGCGCGTTGACTTCACTGAGCTTGGCTTTGGCCAGCGAATCCTTCGCGCGCAATACGGTCATCTCCGACTGCGCACCGAGCGTGAACGCCTTCTGGTTTCGCTCGACTTCGCGCTCGGCGGTCTGCCGATCGATCGTGGCCTGTTCATAGGCCATCTGCGACGTCGCCCCGCTCTTGCGGTTGTCGATCGTCGCGCGTTCGACATCGAGGCCGAGGCTATCCACCGTCGCCTGCTCCTGCTTGAGCTTGTTGGTCAACTCGGGCGAATCGACTTCGGCGAGCACGTCGCCCTTCTTCACCTTGTCGCCCGCATGCACGTCGAGTGTCACCGTGCCGCCCGAGCGCGTGTAAACGGTCGGGCTGATCGCGGCGATCACCTTGCCCTGGACCGACACATCACGCGTCAGGGTGCCGCGCTTGACCTCGGCAATGCGCAGGCGTGACGTGCTCGCCGACGAATCGGCCGACATGAGGCGCGCGATCGTCGGCACCAACATCGCGACGACAACGGCAGCTGCAATGCCGGCGCCGATCCACACGATCTGCTTCCTGCGATTGCCCTGTGGGGCGATTTTGCGGTCCTGGGCCGAGGTGTCGCGAATCATTGGATGGCGGGCTCCGTGTTGGATGAGGTACGTTACTGTATCAATAGCAACGACCATGCCACCAAGCAACTCGTTGAATACGCTTGACTATTCATGAGCTGCACGGACTGCGGACAGTGTCCGCCGCCGCTGCGGACGGGTGCGGACAGCGGCCCAGGCGCAGGATCGGCAGCTGGCTCCTTCCCTCATATTTACGGCGAAACTTTTTTCGGCAAAGTGGGAATTACGCGCATACCCTGCGACCAATCGACCCTGTCGCGCATCCAACCAGTCCGTGACCAGCGCCAGTTTCCAGATCGACGTCCCCGACACCGTCCTCGCGCGAGCGCGCCGCGGCGAGTCGGGCGCGCTCGAACAGATCTATCGCGCTTTCGAGCGGCCGTCGTATACGCTCGCGCTGCGCATGCTCGGCAACGCCGACAGTGCACGCGAAACCGTACAGGACGCGATGCTGCATCTGCTCGAACGCATTGGCCAGTTTCGCGGCGATGCACCGTTCTGGGGCTGGCTGCGCCAGATCGTGGTCAACCAGGCCTTGATGCGTCTGCGACGCGAGCGCGGCGTCTCGTTCGAGGAGTTGCCAGACGACGATGACGCACCGAGCAGCGCGCCTGCACCGTGGGCCGTCGCCGAAGCACGCCATCTCGAACACGCGCTCGAACGCCTGCCCGCATTGACGCGCAGCGTGCTCTGGCTTTTTCACGTCGAAGAATACACGCATCAGGAAATCGCCACGATGACCGGCAAGTCGGTGAGCTTCTCCAAATCGCAGGTGCTGCGCGGTGGTATCCGCCTGCGCGCATTGCTCGAACGGGACACTCTGGATCAGTCCTTGCCCCGTAACACCATGCTTGATACCCAACAGGAGGCCGCGACATGCCTGACCGCGGCGACACAGTGAATGCGAACCCCGAACATGCGCTCGCGCAAGCGTTGCGTGCCCTGCCGGATGCCGCGCCGCAGCCGGACCTGTGGCCCGAGCTCGCGCAAGCGCTCGCATCGCGTCGCAAGCCGCGCGCATGGCACTACGCGATTCCGCTTGCGCTCGCCGCCGGCCTGGCCTGCGCGCTGCTGCTGCCGCGCGGCACGCTGCAGCTCGCGCAACCGGAAACCACGCCGCATGAAACGATCGCAGCCAGCGCGCCTGACCCTGCCGCTTCGCACGAAGCGACATCCGCCAACGCGGACGAACTCGACAACCTGCATCAGCGATCGCAGACGCTGGAACGCTGGATCGCAGCCGTCGCCGCACGCGCACCGCAGGACAGCCGCGATCTCATGGCCGCCGTCGAAATGGAAGACCTGATCGGGCTCGTCGACGTGCAACTCGGCGCCGTGCACGACCACAACGATGCATTGTCGCTTTGGCGTCAGCGCGTCGCCCTGCTTGAAGACCTTGCAACGATCCGTGGCAGCGCGTTCGCCATCGCGTCGAATGACAACGAAGCAGCACGCGCTGCGGCCACATCGCTCGACTCCATCAACTGAGGCACCCATGAAACGCACCCTGTTGTTCACCGCCCTGCTGCCCTGCTTCCTGGCATTCGCAGGTCACAGCGCCCGCGCCGCCGATTCGGCAGCTGCGAAGACAAGTGCTCCGGTCATCGTCGAAGCGCATACCGACACGCAAAAAGCCGAGGCCGCGCGCGCCGAGCTTGCCGAGCTGCGTACGCAGATGCAGGCGCTCTCGCGCCGCATGGCGGATCTGTCGACCCAGCTCGGTGACGTCGGCCCGCGCGCCTACGCGTACCGCTACATTGCCGAGCCCGATCGCGCGATGCTCGGTATCGTGCTCGGGCGCAACGAGGACAAGGACAAGGCCGGTGCGCGTATCAGCGGCGTGACGCCGGATGGCCCCGCCGCGCATGCGGGCCTGCGCGATGGCGACGTGATCACCGCCATCGACCAGCGTCCGATCGCTGGCGGCAACCCCGATGCCGCGCTGGCGACTGCGCGCGAGTGCCTTGCCGACCTCAAGGAAAACCAGAGCGTCAGCATCGAATACCTGCGTGGCGCGCAGAAGAGCGTCGTCGTCCTGTCGGCCGAACGGCGCGAGGCCTGGAACTGGCCGGCGCTGATGAATGAAGACCCGGAGCTTCCGTCCCTGCCGAAGGATTTCATCGAACGCATTCGCGCCAGCGTCGAACGCGCCACGCGCTACAGGGAAAAGATTCATGCCGTCGTCGAGCAGACGCAACACGAAGTCATGCGCGTGAACAGCACGCAAGTGCGCGAGGCGATGGAAAAGGCCCGCCACGCGATGCGCCATGAGATGCCGTGGTGGGGTATCAATCTGGCGCCGGTCGACGCCGATCTCGGCCGCTATTTCGGCACCGACAAGGGCGCGCTCGTGATCTCGGCGGATCCCGACTCGCTGCCAGGCTTGCGCGCAGGCGACGTGATCACGCGCGTCGGCGAAGAACC
>JBDSNK010000228.1:0-6917 GCA_039915385.1 Dokdonella sp. | reverse complement strand
GACAAGATTCCGTTGCAGTCGCAAATCTTCCCGAACAAGGAAGGCAGCAAGAACTGGAACTTCAACCTCGTCGGCGTGATGAAGTCCAAGGACTCCAAGGCGTTCCAGAGCCAGATGATCATCCTGCACTGGAAGAATTTTGACGAGACCACTCCCTACAACCGCGGCTCCGTCGGCTGGTACATCAGTCGTGTGGTCGACATGAACCAGTCCGATCGCGTCGCCAAGGCGATTGATGTGTTGTCGGCCAATTCCGATCACGAAACCAAGACGCAAACCGAACAGGCGGCGACGGCGAACTGGATCAAGCAGATGGCGGATATCGGCCTGATCGTGACCTCGATCATGGGTGCGGTGTTCTTCACTCTGGTTCTGCTCACCGGCAACACGATGATGCAGGCGGTGCGCGAACGGACGTCCGAACTGGCAGTGCTCAAGACGATTGGTTTTTCCAGCCATAGTGTGCTTGCGATGGTGCTGGCGGAATCGGTGCTGCTGCTCCTGCTCGGTGGCCTCATAGGACTCGGTCTGGTCAGCCTGATCGGCCTGTTCCTGCCGGCGATGAGCGGTGGAATGATCACGCATACGCACGTCGGGATAAAAAGCTGGTCGCTCGGCGTCGTGCTGGCGGTCGCGATCGGCGTTGTCGTGGGTGCTTTGCCTGCGATGCGTGCGATGCGCCTGAATATCGTTGATGCACTGGCTGGTCGCTGAGGAGAGGATTCAATGAAATTCCTGATAGGGCTTCTCACGTTTGTCGTCGTCATAGTCGGCGTATTCGTGTTCCTCAGCCTCCCCTGGCAGGCACTGCCGGTGCTGCTCGTCGCGCTCGCGCTGTGGATGTTGCTGACCCGCCGGGGCCAGCAGGCCGCCTCGGTCACCGGCATCGGCATCAGCACGCTGACCGAGCGCCTCGGCTCATCGGCGGTCATTGTGGTCGGCATCGCGGGCGTGGTTGCAGTGTTGGTCGCGATGCTCGCGATGGCGCAGGGTTACAGCGAGACGCTGCGCCGCACCGGCAGCGACGACACCGCGATCGTGATGCGCGGCGCGTCGGCCTCGGAAGTCTCTTCGGTGCTCGGTCATGATGCGACGCTGGTGATCGCGCAGGCGCCCGGCATCGCGAAGGATGATCAAGGCAAACCGATCGCGTCGCCGGAACTGGTGGTCGCGGCGAATCTGCCGATGAAGGGCGGCAATCCGGAAGAGGATTTCGGCAGCGTCCAGTTGCGCGGCATCGGTGACGAAGCGTGGAAGCTGCGCACCAATGCGAAAATCATCGCGGGCCGCAGGTTCACGCCGGGTCTGCGCGAACTCGTGGCCGGCACGGGGGCGCAGCGTCAGTTCGACGGCCTCCAGGTCGACCACGACATCAAACTCGGCAACCAGCTGTGGAAGGTCGTCGGCATCTTCGAATCGAAGGATGCGATGGATTCCGAGCTATGGGGCGATGCCGATGTGGTAGGTCCGACCTATCGCCCTTCAGGCAGCAAGAGTGCGAGCTCGGTATTCGTGCGCTTGACCGGTGCCGATGCGTTCGAGGCGTTCAAGGCATCGCTGGCGTCGGATCCACGCCTGCAGGTCGATGTCGACACCACGACGAATTATTTCAGCAAGCAATCGGAAGGCATGTCGAAGGTAATCACCACCATCGGCATCGTCGTCGGCGCGATCATGGCGATCGGTGCGGTATTTGGTGCGCTCAATACGATGTTCGCTGCCGTCGCGACACGTGCGCGCGAAATCGCAACCCTGCGTGCGATTGGTTTCCGTGGCGTACCTGTGGTCGTTGCGATCATGCTCGAAACGATGCTGCTCGCGTTGCTCGGCGGGATCCTCGGCGGCTTGATTGCCTGGCTGATCTTCAATGGCTACACGGCATCGACCTTGGCCGCCGGGTCGACGGGGCAATTGACCTTCGAGTTCAGTGTCTCGCCTGCGGTGCTGTGGACCGGCCTAAAGTGGGCGCTGGCGATCGGTTTCATCGGCGGCCTCTACCCCGCATTGCGCGCGGCAAGCTTGCCGGTGACGACTGCACTGCGCGAACAGTAGGAAGCATGGCGTGCGCGGCGTTGCCGCGCGCGCCATCTGCATCGAGCGCGTGCCTCACGCCGCTCAATCACGGCATGACCGGCGGGTGGTAGGTCAGGGTCAAACCCAGTCCCCATAGCAGGAGCAACACCAGCGGCAGGTGCACGACAAGTTGCATGAAGGTGAAGCCGACGATGTCGCGAGCCTTCAGTTCGAGGATGCCGAGCAGTGGCAGCATCCAGAACGGATTGATCAGATTCGGCAACGCCTCCGCTGCGTTGTAAACCTGCACCGCCCAGCCCAGATGCACGTGCAGGTCGTTCGCGGCCTGCATCACATACGGCGCCTCGATGACCCACTTGCCGCCGCCTGAAGGGACGAAGAAGCCGAGTACGGCCGAATACGTACCCATCACCAGCGCATAGGTTTCCTTCGACGCGATTGCGACGAACAGCGTCGCCAGATGGTGCGCGAGCGTCTGACCGTCGCTGCCCTTTGCACTGGTCAGGATGCCGGCGATGCCACCGTAGAGTGGAAACTGGATCAGCACGCCGGTCGTTGCCGGCACGGCGCGCGCGACTGAATCGAGGAACCGGCGCGGTCGCCAGTGCAACAGCAAGCCGGCGATCAGGAACAGGAAGTTGTAGGTGTTGAGATTCGAGATCGCACTCACAAAACCTTTGCCCGCGATCTCCTTTCCGAGCCAGGCAATTCCGAGCACGCCGAGCGCGACACTCAACAGGGGGCTGTACTCGAGCCACTCTCGGGGACGTCGGTGCGACTCGGCAGCCGTCGTGGTCGGCATCTGCAAATCGACACCGCACGCGGCGGCGTCGCGCGCGGTTTCTTCCGCGGGCGCCGTCCACCATGCGATGAGCATCGATACGACGATGAGGACAGCGGTCAACAGCATGGACTGCCACAGCAAAATCGTCTCGGTGAACGGGATGACGCCGGTGATCTTCAGGACCGGCGCGGGCAGGCTAGCGGGGTTGGCTTGCAGTTGCGCCGCCGATGAACTCAATCCCATCGCCCAGCTCGCGCCGAGGCCGAGGTAGGCGGCGGCGCCTGCTGCTCGAAAGTCGAAGCGCAAATCTGCGCGTCGCGCGAGTGCACGCACGAGCAGGCCGCCGAAGATCAGGCTGAAACCCCAGTTCAGCAGCGAGGCCAGCATGCTGATCAGAGCGATATAGGCAATTGCGCCGCGACCACTACGCGGTACACGCGCGAGGCCATCGATCACTTTCGCGACCGGCGGCGATGTCGCGACGACATAGCCGCCGACGACGACGAAGACCATCTGCATCGTGAACGGAATCAGGCTCCAGAAACCGTCGCCGAATGCACCGGCGGTCCCTGCCGGCCCTGCGCCGATGGCGAGCGCAGCAAGTGCAACGATGACAACCCCGAGTGCCGCAAACGCAAACGCATCCGGAAACCAATGCTCGGCCCAGGCTGCCGCACGCAGCGCGGCGTGCGCCATCCAGGTGTCGTGCGAACGTTCACTCATGGCAGATCTCCGCGGCGCAAGATCCAACACTATTCGCCGTATCGCGTTTCCTGCAAGTCAACCATGGTCGACGGGTTGCGCCACGGCGCTGCGCTTTTCAGCAGCGCTCGCGAGCAAAGGCGATAAGCGCGACGCCCGCGAGGATGACGCCCATCGCGACGATATCGAAGGGATGCACGATTTCGCCACCGAACAGTGCGCCGACCAGCACCGCGACCGGCGGATTCACGTACGCGTAGCTCGTCGCGAGGGCGGGGCGAACGGTGTTCAGCAGGTACAGATAGGCGGTGAAGCCAATCAGTGAACCGGCGATGGCGAGATAGACCACGGCCAGGCTTGCCGACAACGGCGGCGCCACCGGCCAGCGCTCGCCGATCGCGAGCGCGAAGACCAGCAATAGCGCTCCGCCAGTCAGCATCTGCGCCGCCGTGTTCATCGCCGCCGGCGGCATATCGCGACGCTTGCTCCAGACCGAGCCGAATGCCCACGAACCCGCAGCGACGATCAGCGCCAGCGCGCCAAGGGGAGCTCCGCTCATGCTGCCGCTGAGGTTGAGCAGGACTACCCCGGCGAAGCCGACGCCGAGACCAAGCCATTCCATGCGACGTGGCCAATGGCCGTATAAACCGCCAAACACCGCGGCAAACAGGGGCATGCTGGCGACCGCGACCGCGGACAATCCGGAAGCGACGCTCTGTTCGGCATAGCAGACCAGCCCATTGCCGAAGCCGAGCAGCATCGCCCCCGTGAGCGCCGCGTTGATCCATTGCACGCGCGTCGGTGCCGCCTTGCCGCGCCAGCGCAGAAACGCGTACAGCACGCCGCCCGCGCAGAGGAAACGGACGGCCGCCATCAGGAATGGCGGATAGATCGCCACGCCGACCTTGATCGCCAGATAGGTCGAGCCCCAGACGAAATAAAGAGCAACCAGCGCGACGGGAACCAGCACGGCACGACTCAGGAATACAGGGGTTGGCGGCTGCGCTTCGATGGCAGCGCCGTTGGACGTATCGTTCATGGGGTCGGGATTGTGGGCCGGGCAGGTCGACGCGCAGCGGCGCGATTGCGAAGGATACGGTGTCCGTTGGCTCGCGCGCGAGGCCCTTTCCGGACGATCAGACTGGAGCCACTTGCGACTCCAGCTTTAGCAGCCGCCGCTTGCGTGGCGGACCCCAGCGCCAGCCACCCGGCTGGCCGTCGGCGCGCACGACGCGATGGCAGGGCACCACGACGGCAAGTCGATTCGACGCACAGGCGCGCGCGACGGCCCGCGCCGCGCGCGGTGCTTCGATCGCTTCGGCAATCTGTGCATAACTGCGCGTCTCGCCGCGGGGAATGCGCGTGAGTGCCTGCCACACACGCCACTGGAAGGCGGTCGCGCGCAGGTCAAGCGGAGGCAGCGGCGCATCCGTCGGCGCCGCACCGGAAATTTCAGCGAGCACGCGCTCGACCACGGCACTCAGCCACTCGTCGCGGCCGTTGTCGATGCGTTCGATTCGCGCCTGTGGAAACTCGGTGCGCAGCTCGGTCAGCAAGGCGTCGTCGTCGTTGCCGATCGAAACGGCGCAGATGCCGCGCTCAGTCGCGGCAACCAGCAGTTGTCCCAGCGCAGTCGCGAGCGTCGTGTAGCGCAACTCGGCGCCGGCGCCACCGCGGCGATAGTCGGCAGGCGTCATCCCGAGCAACGCATTCGCCTGCTCGTACACGCGACTACCCGAACCGAAGCCGGCGTCGTAGACCGCGTCGGTGATGCGGCTGCCCTGACGCAGCGCGGACTTGAAGGAATCCAGTTTTAGCTGGCGCGCGTATTCGGCCGGCGACAACCCGAAGCGCGCACGAAAGCGTCTCTGCAGGTAAGTCGGGCTGAGGCCGACTGCCTGCGCGAGATCGCCGAGGCTCGTGTTCTCGCCGCGCGCGGCTTCGATCAGCGCGCGAGCATTTTCGAGAGGGTCGTTGCTGTGCATTTGTGCGTTCATGTCCCGCACGATACGGCGCGACCAATAGCCCCGCCATCCGATTCTTGTGCCGACGTCAGGGCGAAGAGGCCACGGGTGCGTCGCGCGAGGGCGATCCCGGCACGACCGTGAATTCCCCTTCGATCACGCCTGGTGGCGGCGCGGCGGATGCGCTTGCCGTACTGGCGCCTGACGCAGGATGTGCGAAGGCAGAAGAAGGGGCGCGCAACGCACGCACGAGCATGAAAATCGCGCCACCGACGGCAAGCGCGACCAGGGCGAACACGCTGAATGCAATCAGCAGGGCCGCGACCACGAGGACGACGACGCCGACCAGAAGACGGGCCAGCGGGTGCTGCGGACGGTATGCGCGGTATGAGCCAAAGAACATCGCTGCTACTCCGTATGCGAAAATGCAGGCCCGTTCGGACGGACGCATGGGCTCATTGTGGGGCCATGCGCAACGCTGACAAGTGCTGAAAGATGGCATGAATGACTCACCGCCGCTGTGCCGGCTCGAAGAAATCACCGACGGCGATGCCATCGCGGCTCGCGTGGACACCGCTGCCGGCGGTTTTGAACTGATCGTGCTGCGCCAGGGCGAGCACGTGTTTGCGTACCACAACGAATGCCCGCACGCTGGGCGCAATCTGGACTACGCGCCCGGGCGCTTTCTCGTCCGCGACGGCCAACTGACCTGCGCAGTGCACGGTGCGACGTTCGCCGTGACCTCCGGCGCTTGCCTCGGCGGACCCTGCCGCAGCGGACTTGTCGCCATGCCGATCGAGGTCATCGAGGGCGAGGTGCGTCTGCGCTGAAGGCCGCCGGGCAGCCGGTAGGAGTAACTGCGCAGGCGTGGCGTTCAATCGGCCTGTACGTGCACGTCCTGACGCGCGAGCTGTCCACTGCCGCAGGCGAAGTTGGACGACATGCCGATCACCGAGCGCGTGCGGATGTGCGAGCCGGTCACCTCGGTCGGAGCGCTCAGCACATCGAGCCGGTAGCGACCGATGTCAGCCGCGGCCACATCGTTGAACGTGAACCCCGCATGCGCATCGGCGGCGCTGAACGCGGACTGCCGGGTTTGCAGATCGATGAGGCGAACGACCGCAGTGCGCAGCGGTTTGCCGGCGGAATCGTAAGCAGTGCCGGCGACGCTACAGGCGTCGCTCGCGGCGAATGCGCCGAATGCAGGCGTTGCGAGAATCAGGACCAGGGCAATGCGGATCATGACGCACCTCCGATGAGTGGAAAGCGTCCGTGCGAAGTCTCTCCCTGCGATCATCCTACTCCTTTGTCCCTTGGCCGCCTGTTGCATGAGCTGCGAACAGGCATGGCCGAATTCGGCCGTCGAAAGACGTTCACGAACGGGATGCCCGGTACTGGAATAGTTTCGCGTAGTGGCGAAGTCATCGCGAGCG
>JBDSNK010000225.1:0-4694 GCA_039915385.1 Dokdonella sp. | reverse complement strand
GCTTCGTCGCCGCTGAGCTGGCGATCGAGGTAGCGGGCGAGCCAGGCGCTTTCGAGCCAGGCGGCCATGGGCGTTGTCGTCGGGGTCACTTGCAGCTCCATTCGAACAAGCGCGCGTCCCCATGCTGGGAAAGGTGGGGTTGGCGGGGCGTCTGTCTCACCTCAGATTCCTCCGATGCCGGCTGCGTCGAGCAGGTGACGGAAACGTTCGCGAGCGCGGAACACGACGCGATGGAAATGCGAGGCATCGATGCCGAGCTGGCGGCAGACGTCGTCCTTGTCCTGCTCGTCGAGGTAGAAACGCACGAGGATTTCCCGGTCGCGGGCGACGGGCAGTTGTTCAAGCAGCTTGCGCAACAACACCGCCAGTTCGTTCGATGAGGCGCGCTCGGCCGGGTTTTCGTCGCCTGGAAGCTCGTCGATCAGCGCAGCGGATTCTGTCGGCCGACGGCTGCGGTATTCGGCGCTGGTGGTGTAGACGATCGTCGCCTGAACGTAGGCAGGCAGCGCGGCCGCATCACGTATTGCACCCGCGCGCAGGCGCTCGAGTACGCGCGTGAGAACTTCCTGGGCGAGGTCGTCGACGATCGGATCGTTCGGTCGGCAGTGGCGACGCACCAGGGCGCGCACGCCGCGTTCGTAGCTGCGCACGAACTCGCGTTCGGCAGCGTGGTCGCCCGTTGCGATGCGCGCGACCAAATCCGTCGCCGCATGTTCCTGGACTGCCTCCTGTCCCTCGCCGACTGACATCGGGACCCCTGATCCCGGTACTTGCGGACAGGGTATACAAATTGCCGGGGTCGCGTAAGTGAGCCGGGGTCCATGGTAACCCTCTCAATGTTTGAGCCTTTCCGCCACTAGAGCGGACATTGCCGCGGCGCGGCGGAGGGTGGCCGTGGCTTACCCATCGTTGAGCGCGACGATCGCGTCGGGCGGTGCAGGTCCTTTTTTCACTGCTTCCTGAGACAACTTGGCCGACTGCCATTCCTTGGAATCTGTCGCATCTGGATTGCTGCGCCCAGGCGCTTCATCGAATACAACAAGGAGAGAGACATGGCTGACAATGGCTACATCAAAGCGACTGCTGGGCAGACGTTTCGTGTGACCTACGCCGTGCGGCGGACAACTGCCGCTGCGACCCACATAGTGGTCGACAACGCCACAACCAGCACGGTGCGCACGTTCACTGATGAGAAGGTAGGCGACGCGGAGGATTCCTTCAAGCTTACGGCGGGCAAATATGCCTTCGTGTGGACCGTGTTGGCATTGGCGAAAACTGCGAGCGTCGTAGTCCAGATTGAGGTCGATGGAAGCGTGCGCTATCGCAAAGATATAGCGTACTCCAGCAGCGGCGTCACCCCATGGGGTACCGCCACTTTCGACGTTCGGGAGGCATGACATGTCCAGTCATGGTCAGCTGTCCCGGTTTGTCCTGGCGCCCGCGTTGTTCCTCTGCGCATATCCGATGATGTCGCGTGCTACCGACTGCGACATGGACGGATTCTACAAGCGCGCGTTGAGCATGGCATTGCACGGCAGCAACGCCAACGCGGCGGACAAGCAAATTGACCCGCCGACGGCCAGTGGCGCATCAGCTGCATTGGTCGATTCGCCTCAACAGACCCGATTGATTGCTGCCGCCCTGCAACAGGGACTTGTCAATCGAAACGACACGGGAGCCTTCACCCTTTCACTGGCGCCCTTTGCCTGGGTCAACGCTGCGGCGGCGCCGGGTTACACCGACACGCAATCGACGTACGATCGCTACAACGTTGCACGTCGGCTCACCGGGAGTCTGACGCTGGGTGGAAATGGGGACCCGATCGACGCCGATGGCGACGGCAAGCCCGATGACCCCGCAGATGCAAAGAATTTGACGGATAACTTCGCTATCGAAATGCAGTATCGATTCATCGGAAGCAGAGATCGGCGCGACTATGCGATTCCCGCGGATCTGCAAGGCGCAGCGGCGAATTTCATGGCCGCGATGGCCCACTCCAAGGTCCGAGAACGATTCGTCGATCCTGTATTTGATGAATTGAACGGAAAGAATCTCGACGACGCGGCGTGTACGGCGCTTGCCAAGCAAGTATCGCTAAGCCCGGACTTCAGCGCCGTGCTGAAAGCAGATGAAAATCTGTCGACATTGATTGCACAACGCGAAAATCAGATCGACACGAGCTGGGTCTGGAGCCTCGCCGCAACCGCCGTCGAACGCAAAAGCTATCTCGGGCCGGACAAGTACTCCATCGCCTTGCGTGGCTTGAAAGGCATCGAAGCGCAGTCGTACCACAAGTTCAATCTGGAACTTGGCCGGGTCAACAGCCTCGCACCGGGGCAGCCGAATATCGACACGGCGAAACTGGCGTATGAATATTCGCGCCCCGTACTGACGGGAATCGATCTCGGCGGTGGCCAACCGACATTTTCCGCGGCCTTGTTCGCCGAGCGCTACCGGAATGCTCCCTCTCCGGCCCCGTCTTCGGTCGCTACGTTGGGTGTCAAATGGGTATTCCCCATCTCGAAGGGCATCTCGGTGCCTCTATCGATCAGCTGGGCCAACCATACGGCGCTGTTGAGCGACAAGGATGAAGTCTTCGGGCACGTCGGAATCAATCTGGATCTCGACCAGCTATCCAAACTTTGAGGGCGGCGATGTCGCCTCCTCGTTCGACGCTCGTTGCGTTGCACATGACTCGTCTCGACAGGTGACGACCACGAGTAGCTCGGCAATCGATTCCGCCATGCCCGACGCCGCGGGTTGCCAGGTTCAGCACTTGGCAACCCCGCACGCCCGGGTCGTGCGTTGCATCTCTCGACCATCGACCGGGAGCACGCCATGGCCACTCGTATCCAGTCCTCGCCTTCGCCGCTGAGCTGGCAGCGCATCGTTGCGTTAAGCAGCACGTTTGTCCTGCATGTCGCCGCTGTTGCTGTCGTTGCGATCCCGATCGCGGCCCCGCTCGTGCGTACGCCGCCCGATGTGGTGCCGACGGTGGTCTTCGACGATCACCCGCCGCCGGTCGCATTGCCGGAGCCGCCAGGTCCTGTTCCGCCCAAGCACATCCTGCCGACGCACAAGACGACGGCGCCGCCTCCGGTCGCGACGTCGGCACCGGTCGCAACCAACACCGTTGCTATCGACTCACCCATGGCCATACCGGCGAGCACGGGCGAGCCCGCTGCAGGCATATCGAGTGGCACATCGGACGCGCCTTCTGGCGAGACACGCACGCTGGCCTACGACGGTGCCTTGAAGCTGCGCTATCCGCCGATGTCGATGCGCCAGCGCGAACAGGGCACCGTGCTGCTGCGCGTGCTGGTGGATGCGAGTGGTGGCGTGCAGCGCATCGAAATCGAACGCAGCTCTGGCCATGCGCAGCTCGATGCAGCGGCGCGCGAAGCGGTGCAGCGTGCGCGCTTCAAACCCGTATTGCGCGATGGTCAGGCGATACCGGCCTGGGGCATTGTGCCGATCGAGTTCCGCCTGGATCGCGCGTGACTAGAGCGCACGTCGATGCGCGCCCTCGCGGCATCGACGTGCGAGGCATGCCGGCGTGTCGGTTACAGTACACGTCCGGCATATGCGACCAACGAGGTCTCTATGCATGTCCCGCGCTCATTTCGCGCGCTCCGTTGCTCCTTGGCTCTCGATGGATCTGCACACGCTCTGGTATGTACTCGCAGCCGTCTTGATCATCGTCGGCATCGTCGGCACCGTGCTACCGGTGCTGCCTGGCGTGCCGATCGTGTTCGGCGGCATGCTGTTGGCGGCATGGGCGGATCGTTTTGCGCACGTCGGCACGTTTACCCTGGTCGTGTTGGGTGTGTTGACGGCACTCGCACTGATCGTCGATTTCGTCGCCGGCATGCTCGGCGCAAAGCGCGTGGGCGCGAGTCGCTACGCCGTGATCGGCGCGATGCTCGGCACCCTTGTCGGCGTCTTTTTGGGCTTGCCAGGATTGCTGCTCGGGCCCTTCGTTGGCGCCCTGCTCGGCGAGCTCGTGGCCGGCGGCACCCTGCGCAAGGCGACAGGCGTCGGCGTCGGTGCATGGCTCGGATTCGTTGTCGGCGCGGTTGCGAAATTGGGCATCTGCTTCGCGATGCTCGGCATCTTCGGGTTCGCCTTTCTGGTCGGCTGAGTGCTGCGCGATCGCGCGTCAGGTGTCGCGCGACAAGTCGGCAATCGCCGCTTCACTTTCATCGCGTCGTGTGTCGTCGAACAGCGTGATTTCGACACGCGTGATCGTGGCCGCAGCCAGGCAATGCACATTGATATCGAATCCATCCGGATTCGAGCGCGGAACATAGAAGCTCTTGATCCCGCAGACACGGCAGAAGCGATGTTTCGCGGTACCGGTATTGAACGTGTACTCGGTGAGAACTTCGCTGCCAGAGAGCAAGCGGAATCGCCCAGCAGGCACGATCAGATGCAGAAATCTGCTCATGCGGCAGATCGAACAGTTGCAATCGAGTGCCGCGATCACGGCTGGCGCGTCGACTTCGAATCGCACGCGGCCGCAATGACAGCCGCCGCGATGCACGACCAGCGGCGTATTTGTCATGCGGTTGGCAGCACGTAGTAGAGCACCGCGAAAAATTGCAGCACGCTGCCGAGCAGGACGAACGCGTGCCACAGCGCGTGGTTGTACGGCAGTCGTTTCCACAGATAGAACGGAACGCCAAGTGTGTAAG
>JBDSNK010000184.1:0-2959 GCA_039915385.1 Dokdonella sp. | reverse complement strand
ACCTCGGATGAGACGATCATCCGAGCACCATGGCAACCTCCTGCAAAGGCTGCGAGATCAGGCTGCAGGAATAGACGGCACCAGCGGAGCGATCCGTTGACCGGAGTGCGAACTGGCCTGCAGCAAGACGCTTGGACACCGGATTAGGTTGCGCGAATACATGTCACTTCACAACCGAATAGTAGTTAGGGCGCAAGTGCAAGCGAATCGCAGGCGGACGCCTTACAGAGAGCGTATCTTGCATTTCTGTGCAATGCACGGTGTCGTCGTTCCTCGCAGTTTCGACATCTCGCAAGCGTCATCGCGGTTCGCACTGGTCGACGTAACATCTGAGCCAAGCGAACTTGTGCCTCGCACAACCTTTCAACGCGCGGACATCACTGCATTTCTCAGAAGCTCACCCGCGCTCGGTCGGCGCTATCGGATCCTTGATTTCCGCTCGGGCCGCGAGTTCGAGGCACTCCCGGATGGGTCGTTTGCGGAGTCCGGCAAGTTCCAGGCCGCGTCGCCTGGTGAGGTGCTCCATCTCGTTGCGCCCTAACTCTGTGTCCAAGCCGACTGCTGAGGATATGCTTGGCTCATCCGCAACCCTGCCGCGCAGCAGCGGCTTAACACGGCGTTGAGGCAGTAGAAAAACCCCTTTTCGCACGCGCGCGATGACCGCGACGGTGGTACGGAGGCGCTGCACGTCACGGGAGTCCTCTGCTGGCGCGCTGCCAGTGCGCATCGTCGCTACTTTCACCTTGGTCTGACGCGCATGGCGACCAAAGCGCGCGGCTTTTCTGCCTCCTTCACGCCGCTTTTCGATAATTCGCCCACTTCTCGAGGTTGTGGACGAGAGCGAACAACTTCCATTGGCCGTCGACTTTCGTCTGGCCGCGCAGCGTGAAGCGGTCGAGTCGCTTGTTGTGACGCACATTGCCGAACACGGGTTCGACGGTGGCAAAGCGCCGGCCGTACTGTTCTTTACCTTGGTCGCTGTCGATGCGTTCGCGCATGCGTTGCGTGTGCGTGACGATGGCTTTGCGCGTGAGCACGGCGACTTGACGCACCGGTGTGGTATCGGGTTTGCGCAGGCATTGGCTTCGTAGGGGACAGTCTTTGCACGCCGATACCGGCGCACGAAACTTGATCGCGCTATAGCTACCGATCGTGCAGTCCTTGCCGTTGCGATAGAGCGTCTTGCCCGCAGGACAGGTCGCGCGCGAGTGATCGTCGGCGACAAAGAAGCGATCGGCGTCGAACACGGCGCACTTCTTTGGGCGGCGCGATTTGTCGTAGAGCGGGTCCGGCTTTCCCAGATGCTTGCCTTGATCGACGAAGCGTTCGTCGCGACGACGCATCGCGCTGTCGGCGATCAACGCATCGATGCCGAGCTCGGCGAGCGCCGCGAGATTCGCTTCCGAGTGATAGCCGGCGTCGGCGGTAATCAGTGTGGTCTTCGTGCGTTGTCCGGCGCAGGCATCGATCACCGGCAGCAGCAATTCTTGTTCCGCCCCGGTGCCGTGCGCCGAGGCTTCCACGATGACCTGATGCATGGCATCGACCACGGCGACGCCGCAGTAGCCCTGGATCACGCCCTTGTCCGTGGCGAGCTTGGCCGATTCGTTGTCGGTGCGGTTGGACTTGCGGATCGAGCCGCGGGTCCCTGCGCGATCGGTCGAGTTCTCGGCCAGCCAAGTGCGGATCTTCACCGCTTCATTCGTCAGGCGCTCGACGCGTGCCGTCGCCTTTGAATCGATGACGAGCTCGGCGCTGCCGGCTGCGTTGGCCTGATGCTGATCGAGCATCGTCTTCGCGACACGCTCCATCTTATGCGCTTGAGCAAGAAACTCCGCGCGCGTGCCGGAGCGGTGCTTCGATGCATTCGAAGGAAGCTTGACGCCATCGATAGCAAACATTTCCCGCCCAATCAGGCCTTCCTTGCCGAGCAATGTCAGCACCTGACCAAAGACGGACGCGATTGCATCATGAGAGCGGCTGACGAAGTCTGCGATCGTGGTGAAGTGCGGCTTCGCATCGCCGGTCAACGCGATGAACAGCACGTTGCCGCGGCATGCACGTTCGATCGCGCGTGAGCTGATCATCCCTTGCGAATACGCCAGCAACACCGCCTTGAGCAACATCGTCGGCGCGTGCGCCGACGCGCCGACCGCATCGTTGCGGTAGTGCGCATCGAGCGCCGACAGGTCCAGCGCGTCGACCACGTGGTGCACCGCATGCGCGAACGAGCCCGTTATGAGCTGCGCTTCCAGATCCACCGGCAGCAACCGCGGACTCATGTCCACCACCTTGTACCGCGCCATCGCCGACTCCCTTGATCGCCTCGCCTTATGCGAGCAAGATCGGGGCCAGTTTTTCTTCAGCCTCGTTAGCCACTAGTGAAACTTGTCGCGAAAATCATTTGGTCTGTGCTCCAAATAGCCGCAATAGTGGTCGCGTTCCTTTCCTTCTATGCCCTCGTTCCATGGCTATTTGGCACGCAGTCGACAACGGACGCGCCATCATACGTACTCGTGGCTTTGCCAGCACATTGCCCTGCGTATTCGGTAAATCACGGAGCATATATCTGCGAGTGGCGTGGAACCATTGAGAGCAACCGTGCGGTCCTCGCAATCAATGTTGGAGTATTAGCCGCATCCTTGGGTGTCGCGTCCTTCCTTTCGTATACAGGCCGAGGCTTTCGCTATCGTCATCCCTTCACTCCCGATCGCAGTGCGCAATAGCCGTGTTCGTCGCTAACAATTGCGTAAGAGACTTCCCGTCAACTCCAGCCGCATGATGCTTTTGCCCTGCGCTTTCAGGCCACTGCTGGTCAAGGCGTTGTCTTTGTGGTGCGTGTTGCGTACTGCGTGTCAGTACTGCGGGTACAACGAATGTGAGGCTGCAATCCGCAATCGGTCTTGTTGAGCCGATGTTGCCGACTCGGACCTCTGTATAGACCGCTCCCGAAGACCTC
>JBDSNK010000093.1:0-6581 GCA_039915385.1 Dokdonella sp. | reverse complement strand
TTGACCACCACCAGCCAGGCGACGGCGGCGACATAGGTTGCGCTGCCGTCGGCGCGGAAATGCTCGACGAATGCCCCGATTGGCAGCACAGCGAGCGCCGCGGCGGCATGCTGGGCTGCCAGCCCGATGCGCAGGTCGATGGTGGTCAAATGGCGCTTCTGGTACAGCGTGCCGACGCTGAGGCCGAGCAATCCGACCACACCGGCCACGTAACCCCAGGCGCTCGCGTGCGAACCGTTGAAACGTCCTTGCAGAACGAGCACGACGCCGGCGAAGCCGAGCACCAGCCCGAGCCACTGCAGTGCGCGCATGCGTTCGCCTATCGCAACACCCAGCAATGCGGTGGCGAGCGGCATTGCACCGATGAACAACGCCGAGACGCCCGCAGAAACCCCCAGATGCAGGCCTTCATAGACACCGCCGAACGAAATCGCGAGCGATAGCAAACCGACGACCGCGCTGTGCCCGAGTGCGTGCCAGCCCGGCCACGCCGCTCGCGCGATCCACGCGAGTGCAGCGAACATCAACGCAGCGAACACGAAGCGCAGCAGCAGGATCGTGAACGGTGCGCCGTGCAACACGGCGAACTTTCCGGCGGGATAACCCGTACACCAGAGCACCACGAAAATCGCAGCCATCACGCGACCGTGAGCCACGTTTGACGGTGATTCGACGCTCTCCACGTCAGCTGCGCTCATTGCGCTCATGCGTGCAGGATACGGCCAGCGCTGAACGACCAGTTCTCCCACGCCGTTTCCTTGAACACGACCATCGTGTGTTCGCCATCGATGCCGTGCCGCGCAAGGCCGCCGACGATGTCGGCGAGTACCTTGCGTTTGACTTTCACGCTGCGCCCGACCGACCACAGGATCTCGATCAGCACGAAGTTGTTGTTGCGATCCGTTTCCAGATCCGGATAGCGCGGGTCGAAGCGGAAGTCCTCCGCGTCCAGTTCGAGCACACGCTGGAAACGGTCCGTGATCGGCACGCCGGCCGCCACCAGCGCTTCGTGCACGCTGTCGAGCACCGCGCTCTTGAACTCGGCCGGCTTCGGCTTGCGGACCGTGATGGTGACCAGGGGCATCTGCGTTCCTCGGCGGGGTGAGACAGGACGCGTGCACTGTACGCCCGCGCGATCTGGCGACAAATTAGACAAAAGTGAATTCATCATTGCGAGTGAGGCAAGAATGATCCGCAGCCATCCGGGCGAGGCTGCCTGCTGCGTCGAAGTTGCACCCCGGCTCAGTTTCGCGCGCATGCGACCAATGCACCGAAAACGCAGGTGCGGGCCGCAATCCCAAGGAAGCGCACGCGGCGCTGAAACGGGCTAGGCGGCGCGACTGCGCATGTCGCCATTGCGCACGGCAATTGCCTGCTCGACGACGTCCCAGCCCGCATCGGCGCGGTGCGCCTGTTCGCTGAGCAGGCGCCTGTAAGCGCGCGCACCTGGCAGCCCTTGATACAAGCCGAGGATGTGGCGGCTGATGTGCTGCAGCCGATCGCCGCGCTCCAGATGAGCCTCGACATAAGGACGCAGACGCCGCAGCACGTCGTCACGATCGGGCAGTGGCGTGCCATACAACGCATGCTCGATTTCCGCGAGACGATACGGTTCGTGGTATGCGGTGCGTCCGAGCATCGCACCGTCGACATGGCGCAGGTGTTCCAGCGTTTCATCGACGCCGGCGATGCCGCCATTGATGAGGATGGTCAGCTGCGGATGTTCGCGCTTGAGTTGGTAGACGCGCTCGTAGTTGAGTGGCGGCACATCGCGATTTTCCTTCGGCGAGAGACCCTTGAGCCAGGCCTTGCGCGCATGCACGACGAATACATCGCAGCCCGCGGCGTGAACCGCGTCGACGAAATCGGCGAGCGCGGTGTATTCGTCCTGTTCATCGACGCCGAGGCGACACTTCACCGTCACCGTGGCGTGCGTGTGCGCGACCGCCTCGCGCATGGCGACGACGCACTCGGCCACCACGGAAGGCTCGCGCATCAGACATGCGCCGAAACGGCCCGACTGCACGCGATCGGACGGACAACCAACGTTGAGGTTGATCTCATCGTAGCCGCAGTCCACGCCGATGCGCGCCGCTTGCGCAAGTTCGTCCGGCTCGGATCCGCCCAGCTGCAGCGCCACCGGATGTTCGGCCGCATCGAAACCGAGCAAGCGCTCGCGGTCACCATGGATAACCGCCGGCGCGGTAACCATTTCGGTGTAGAGCAACGCGTGCGGCGTCAGCAGGCGATGGAAGTAACGGCAGTGCCGATCCGTCCAGTCCATCATGGGGGCCACGGAAAATCTTTGATCCATCCGCCCATGGTAATCGGTCGGCCCACGGAACGTTGCCAAACATTCGCCGGATGCCGGCCCTTGCGTGCGTGTTCCCGCTCTGCATGCGGGTTCCACCAGGAGCAACGAATCGGTCGCGGCGACACGGATACGCACCACCGGAAAAGGCTCAGCGCGCCATGTGTCTTCGTTATCGGCGCAGGCCGGTGCAGCACGCGTGCAAGCAAGGCACGCTCCTTCTCGAAGCGTCGAATGAGCTCGCGCCGCAAGCCGGCCGAGCCGCTCAAGTGCACGGACCGGATGAATTTGATCGCGACCTGCTGCTCGTATTGTTACCCGGCCGCCAGCGCCAAGTCTGATCGCGAGCGCTGAAAGCGCGTCGGCAGTTCGCCACGAGCCGAAGCACTGGCGCGCTTCCGTGGTTTCCATTTGATGATCCAGCAATGGCCATTCGACAAGACCGCTCCTGGCCTGCCCCGCATTTGATCTGGGTCAAGGAGACGGCGTGCGCGCTGAGTATTGTCTCGACCATGAACATTCGCCTTGTCCCCGCTCCGCTCTTCGATCGCGAACTGGTCGCCAAGTACGACATCAATGCTCCGCGCTATACGTCGTACCCGACGGCGCCGCATTTTCGCGACAGCTTCCGCGAGGCCGATCTTGCGCGTGCCATTCGCATATCCAATGGCGATCCCATCCCGCGGGATCTGTCCGTCTATGCGCACATTCCCTTCTGTCTGTCACCGTGCTTCTATTGTGGCTGCGCGCGCATAATCACGCATGACCGCAGCAAGGCATCGGCCTACCTCGTGCGCCTACAGCGCGAGATCGAGATCGTTGCGCGGCATTTCGATCGCGACCGCACTGTTGCCCAGTTGCACTTCGGCGGTGGTACACCGAACTTCCTCGACGTCGAGCAATTGCTGGAACTGATCGAATCGATCGGCCGACACTTTTCGTTCAGCACCGCGCGCAGTCGCGAGTTCGGCATCGAACTCGATCCACGATTCTGCGATGAAGACTACGCGCGACGTGTGACCGAGGCAGGCATCAATCGCGTCTCGATCGGCGTGCAGGATTTCGATCCGGCCGTGCAGGAAGCCGTCAATCGTGTGCAGAGTGTCGACGATACCGCCGCGGTGATGATCGGCGCGCGCATCGGCGGCGCGCGCTCAATCAATCTCGACCTGATCTACGGATTGCCACGCCAGACCCCCGAATCGTTCTCGCGCACGCTGGAACAGGTGATTGCGCTGCGCCCGGACCGCATTGCGGCATACGGCTATGCGCATCTGCCCGAACGCTTTACGGCACAGCGCCAGATCGACAAATACGACCTGCCAGATGCGGCGACACGCCTCATCCTGTTGCAACAGACGGTGCACATGCTGAGCGCAGCCGGCTACGTGCACATTGGAGTCGACCATTTCGCGCTGCCGCACGACGACCTCGCGCTCGCGCATGCGGCGGGCACTCTGCAGCGCAACTTCCAGGGTTACTCGACCCATGCGGCCTGCGACCTGGTGGGTTTCGGAATGAGCGCGATCAGCCATGTCGGTGCGAGCTTCAGCCAGAACGCCAAGGACCTGATCGGTTACTACGCCGCGCTGGACAGTGGCTGCCTGCCAACGGCGCGAGGGCTTTGGCTTGACGACGACGATACCGTACGCACCGACGCAATCCAGCGCCTGATGTGCGCCGGCTCACTCGACATCGGCGCGTTCTCGGCTCGTCACGCCGTGGATTTCCCGATCTATTTCCGGCGCACGCTGGAGATGCTCAAGCCGCTTGAGGATGACGGCCTGGTCATCTGCTCTGCCGAATGCATCGAGGTGACGGGGCGCGGCCAGTTCCTCCTGCGCAATATCGCGCGCTGCTTCGATGCCTACGTGGAAGGCTCGGACATCCGCTATTCGCGCGCGGTCTGAAGGACGACGCCGGCGTGGGACACGACGAAACAGCGATCGGCCGCATGGCAGCGAACACGATTGCCGACGACGGCGACGAACAAAAATTCTGTTCGACCTGCGCGTTCGGCGCCGTCTGCGTCGGCCGCGGCGTCGACAAGCTGGCCCTGACCGACCTGCACTGCCTCGTCGAGCACGTCGGACCCTACCGTGCGGGCGAGTCGATCTTCCGCACCGGCGATCGCTTTGGAGCCATCTTCGCGGTGCGATCGGGAACGGTGAAGACGCGCCTGGTCGATCTTGAAGGCCGCGAACAGGTGCTGGATTTCCACTTGCCCGGTGAATTGATCGGTCTCAATGCGATCCATCCCGAGATGTATCCGTGCGACGCCATCGCGCTCGACAGCGTGGAAGTCTGCCGGTTTTCGTTCCCTGCACTGGCGACGCTGGCGACGCGAATCCCGCAGATCCAGCAGGAGCTGTTTCGCAGACTCAGCAAGGGCATCGGCGATGCCAGCGTGCGCAATCAGGAATCATCGGCTGACGAACGCCTCGCTGCGTTTCTGCTCGAGCTCTCCGCGCGCTATGCCGCACGCGGCTTTGCCACACACTCGCTGCGTCTGTCGATGTCCCGCAGCGATATCGCAAACTACCTCGGCCTCGCCGCGGAAACGGTCAGTCGAGTGCTTAGACGCTTTCAGGACCGAGGCCTGCTCGATGTCGACGGGCGCGAGGTAGCCATCGGCAACGTCACCGCGCTGCGCGACATCGCCAGGAACCTGCTGCGCGGCTAGGCACGGCCGATTGGCACGCGATCGCGTTTGCTTGGACCGGTGCCGTGCAGCGCTCGACTTGATACAGATCAGTGCATGACGTCGTCCAGTCCGCGACAGTGCATACGCATTTTCGAAGGAGTTTTCAATGTCGACCACCCGTCGTCTCTGGATCGCGCTGGGCTTGCTGCTGAGCGTGACCTTCACCGTGCTGCTGGGGATGGGTCGCGAGATCCATCGCAGCGCGCCTCCCTTGCCCGGCAAGGTCGTGACAACCCATGGGCAGACCCTGTTCACGCATGCGGATCTGGAAACCGGTCGCCAGGTATGGCAATCGTTCGGCGGCCAGCAACTGGGGTCCGTATGGGGCCACGGTGCCCTGGTCGCGCCGGACTGGAGCGCGGATTGGCTGCATCGCGAATCGGTCGAGTTGCTCGACCTGTGGGCGCGTCGCGATCACGGATCGGCCTTCGCCGACCTTGGCGAACCGGAACAGGACGCGCTGAAGGCTCGCCTGCGCAGCGAGATGCGCAAGAACACCTACGACGCTGCCACCGACACGATCACGGTTTCCGAGGATCGCGCGCTCGCCATCTCGAACGTCGGCGCGCACTACGTGAGCCTGTTCAGCAACGATCCCGCAACGCAGGCGCTGCGCGATGGCTATGCGATGCGCAACGACACCGTGCCGGATCTCACGCATCGCCAGCAACTCTCGGCATTCTTCTTCTGGACCAGCTGGGCAGCGTCGACCAACCGACCTGGCGGCAACGTGACCTATACCAGCAACTGGCCATACGAGCCGCTGGTCGGCAATGCACCGACCGCCGGATCGTTTCTGTGGACGGTGTTCAGCGTGCTCTTCATGACTGCGGGCATCGGAGTACTTGCCTGGCACTACGCTGTCTGGCACCGCCAGGAACCGCATCTGGATCCGCCCGCGCGAGACCCTCTCGCCGGCATTGCGATCACGCCCTCGATGCGAGCGACCGCGAAATATTTCTGGGTCGTACTGGCATTGCTGCTGACGCAGATCCTGCTCGGCGCCATCACTGCGCACTTCCAGGTCGAGGGCCAGCAGTTCTATGGGATCGAACTCTCGAAATTCCTGCCGTATTCGCTCACGCGCACGTGGCATACACAACTCGCGGTGCTCTGGATCGCGACCGCATGGCTCGCCACCGGTCTCTATATCGCGCCTGCCGTGTCGGGCCATGAGCCGAAATTCCAGCGCCTGGGCGTCAATATCCTCTGGGTGTGTCTGCTGGTGATCGTGATCGGCGCATTCACCGGGCAGTGGTTTGCGGTGATGCAGAAACTCGGCCTGGCAAACAATTTCTGGTTTGGCCATCAGGGCTGGGAGTACGTTGATCTTGGCCGCTTCTGGCAACTGTTTCTTTTCATCGGACTGCTGCTGTGGCTTGCATTGGTGGGGCGCGCGTTGTGGCCTGCCCTTCGGCGCAAAGACGAAATGTCTTCGATCGTCGGCCTGCTGTTCCTTTCCACCGTATCCATCGCGCTGTTCTATGGCGCCGGGCTGATGTGGGGCGAGCACACATCCATGTCGATGGTCGAATACTGGCGCTGGTGGGTCGTGCACCTGTGGGT